>DASWKT010000375.1:0-5393 GCA_036396515.1 Anaerolineales bacterium
CTGTAGGTGGTTCCGTTCAAACGGGCCGCGGCATTGATGCGGGCGATCCATAATTTGCGCAGATCGCGCTTGCGCACACGGCGATCACGCGTTGCGTACCATAAGCTCTTGAGCATGGCCTCATTGGCACGCTTGAACAGACGATGTTTTGAACCGCGCTGTCCTTTTGTGATCTTTAGAATTCTCTTGTGACGTAGATGCCCTTGCGGGCCTCCTTTAACACGCATTGTTACTCTCCTGCAGTCTCGCGGGCGTCGACGGCTGCGTCCGCGCGCCAGTTGCATACACCCGAAAGCCGCAAATAAAATCGGATACGATACTCGGAAAATCCTACTATTCCATATTGGGCGCAAGGCGTTTTACGCGCTTGATGATCTTGGTGCCCTTCACTTCGTGCATCTCAGACAACTGCGCCTTCGTGCGCTTGGATGTGCGTCGGCGCAGATGGCTCTTGCCGCCTTTTGTGCGCATGACCTTGCCGGAGCCGGTCAGGCGAAAACGCTTGGAGGTTGCCTTATGGGTCTTCAGCTTGGTTTTGCCAGCTTTTGCTTTGCGAGGCATTCTTACTTGCTCCTTTCAGACAAAATAAAACCGCGGGACTAACCTACGTAGTGGCCCGCGGACGTTCAACATCTTTGGGTATAGCTGGGCTTTAGGCTTCCGCTTCTTTCTCGGCCTTGGGCTGTTCGCTCTTTTCCTTCTTTTTCGCGCTGCCTTTGCTTGGAGCCAGCACAACAAGCATTGTGCGCCCCTCCATTTGTGGAGGCTGTTCAACGACGCTTACGTCAGCGAGAGACGCGGCGATCTCTTTTAGATCTTCCAGCGCGATCTCGGGATAATCCATTTCGCGGCCGCGGAACTTGATCGTCACACGGACTTTATGTCCCTGCAATAACCAGCGGCGGGCATCATCCACTTTAAAACCGCGGTGTGCTTCGTTTGTCTTTGGTCGCAGCCGTATTTCCTTGACTTCGATCTTGGTCTGAGACTTCTTGGCTTCGCGCTCTTTCTTGGCACGCTCATAAACGAACTTGCCATAATCAATCACACGGCACACGGGCGGAGTGGCGTTTGGCGAAACCTCCACAAGATCCAGGTCGGCGTCGCGTGCAATCTGTAGGGCCTGTCTGATGGGAACAACACCGACGTTGCCGCCATCTGGCCCGATCAGGCGGACTTCCGCGACGCGGATCCCCTCATTAACTCGAAATTCTGTAGCGCTGATAAGTTTCTCCTAATTCAAAAATAGTTGACCAGCACTCGGCTGGTTTTTTAGCGGACAGATAATACCATGAAGGCGCATGAATCGTCAACAAAATAGACCGTGGGCGATCAAAAATCCTCCGTCGCCCACGGTCTGAGGCTATTTTACAACTCTTTTGCTCTACTCGCAATCCTATCCCTGGCTCGCGCCATGAACTCACCCAGCGAAATATTATTCTGCTGAGACCCATCCCGTGCACGAAGTGAGACCTGCTCTGCTTTCATCTCATTATCTCCAACCACGAGCATATACGGCACTTTCATCAATTGCGCCTGTCTGATCTTCGCATTCATGCGCTGCGCGCTCACATCGGCATGGGCACGGATACCGTTATCGCGCAATTGTTTGACGATGCCGTTGGCATAATCGTTTTGTCCATCCGTGATCGGTATGACGCGTACCTGCTCAGGCGAGAGCCACACCGGGAAGTTGCCAGCGTAATGCTCGATCAGGAACCCAACCATGCGCTCGTGCGTCGATAATGGCGCGCGATGGATACACAACGGAATTTCTTCATTGCCTTCCTTGTTCGTGTACTTCAAGTCGAACCGGGCAGGCTGCGCAAAGTCCACTTGATTCGTGGCCAGTGAGAATTCTTTTCCGATGATGCTCCAAATCTGCACATCAATCTTTGGACCATAGAAAGCGGCCTCATCCTCGGCCTCAACGTAAGGCACATTGCCATTGATCATGGCACGGCGCACCATCTCTTCTGTTTTGAGCCACAAACGTTCGTTATCCACGTACTTCTTGCCAAGGCCAGCCTTGCTGTGCAGGGACAGGCGCATGACGTATTTCTCAATCCCAAACAACTCGAAGTATTTGAGATACAGATCGATCACGCCCAGGAATTCCTGTTCGAACTGATCCTCCGAGACGTAGATATGAGCATCGTTCATCTGCATCGAACGGACACGCATTAAGCCAAACAATTCGCCTGATTTCTCATAGCGATAGCACGTGCCATATTCAGCAAGACGGATCGGTAAATCACGATACGAACGACCCTTTGAACCGAAGATCTTATGGTGCATCGGGCAGTTCATCGGCTTGACGTAATACTTCACACCTTCGAGCTCCATAGGTGGGTACATGCTTTCCGCATAGTAGGGGAGATGACCCGAGTGCAGGAACAAATCTTCCTTGGACAAGTTAGGCGTGCGGACGCGCAGATAGCCTGCCTTCTCCTCCATTTCTTTGGCGAGTTTCTCCAGCTCTTCGATCATCACGCCGCCGTTCGGCAGCCACAATGGCAGGCCGGGGCCAACTTCATCATCAAAGATGAAGATCTCCAATTCCTTGCCCAGTTTGCGATGGTCGCGCTTCTTGGCTTCTTCCAACTGCCAGAGATGATCCTTGAGTTGTTGCGCGTTCTCCCATGCCGTACCATAGATGCGCTGTAACATCTTGTTGTTCTCGTCGCCGCGCCAGTAGGCACCCGCGACGTTCATCAATTTAACGGCATCGGGCTTGATCTGCTTCGTGTTATCGACATGCGGGCCGCGACAAAGATCCACGAATGAATCGTGTTGATAGATCGAGATTTCCGGCTTTTCTTTGAGCGGATTCCCGTATTCATCGAGGCCACCTTTTTCGAGACCATCAATTAACTCAAGTTTGTAAGGCTGGTCTTTGAATATTTCACGCGCTTCATCTGCAGAGATGACCTTTTTCTGAAACTCATGCCTGCCCTGGATGATCTGCCTCATACGTTTTTCGATCTGCTGAAGGTCTTCGGGCGTTAGATTGCGCGGTAGGTCAAAATCATAGTAGAAACCGTTTTCGATGGGCGGACCGATCGTGTATTTCGCCTCCGGGAACATCTCCACTACCGCCTGCGCCATGACATGCGCGGCCGAATGACGAATTTTATAGAGCTGAGACTCCTCATATTTTTCCTGAAGTTGTTGTGACATTCTTGCTTCCTTTCTAAACATTAGGTTTGCTGCCGCTTCGAGTTTCATTTCGCGAACCCGGAGAAGCAGCTAACAACCTCCGGGTCGCCGACGAGTGATAGTGGTGTCGTCTTTAGTCATAGCGACCTCCTTAAACAAAAAACTCTCGCCCGAACACGGGGCGAGAATTTGATTCACGCGGTTCCACCCGATTTACTCTCTAAAGAGAGCATCTCTTAGGGCCTCTAACGGAGCCAACCGTTTCGCTTACTTGTACAGGTGGACAGCTGTCCACCCCTACGTTCTGCTCAACGCTCACGGGTGGTTTTCAGTGGACTTTCCCTGAAAAGGCTCTCAATCCATGGCCTTTTCTCCCTGTTAGGAGTGGACCACTTACTCGTCCCGGTCATTGCGTTATAAGGTATGACTTGAATTATATGCCGATTCAAGTGACTGTCAAGCAAGAGAAGTTATGGTATTCTCAAAGCATGAACATACGAAAAGCCACATCAGAAGATGCCCTGTTACTTTCCGATTTATCCAGAGATGTGCAGACTCTTCATGCACAAAACTACGCGGAAATTTTTAAGATCCCGCAGTCTGCTGATTTTGCCATCTCTTTCTTTGACGAATTGCTGGCTGACCCGGCTGTAAGTATTTTCATTGCCGAAGAAAATAGGGAGGCCATCGGCTATATTTTTTGCAAATTGATCGAGCGGCCAGAGAATCCATTTACCTTCGCCATGCGTTCCCTGCTTGTGGAGCATATCTCTGTCCGCCCGGCAGCGCGCGGCAAAGGCGTGGGCACAGCCCTCATGAAACAGGCTGAAATGCTAGCCAAAGCATTGGCTGTGCAGAGAATCCAGCTGGATTCGTGGGATTTCAATGCAGATGCACATTCTTTCTTCGAACGCCTGGGTTTTCAGAGATTTAATTTCCGCTTTTGGCGACCTGTCTGAAGAAAACAAAAAGTCCCAATCAAGGGACTTTCTCGTGTGGGCGAGACAGGGCTCGAACCTGCGACCTCTGCTATGTCAAAGCAGTGCTCTAACCAGCTGAGCTACCCGCCCGAAGGATTTGTATTATAACGAGGGTAAATAAAATTGGCAATCCCAATGGGACAATGCACCTGGCATTCAGGCGGTTGAGAAAAAGGGGTGGTCAGCAGGGCAAAAGCCTGAGGAAGATGAGCAGGAGAGCCTCTTCTGGCTTGGTGGATAATCTTGCGTAGAGATTATAATCCCAAAACTACGGAGTATTTTATGCAGAGCCATTATGACTACATCATCATCGGCGCGGGGCACAATGGACTTGTTGCCGCCGCGTATTTAGCAAAAGCAAAAAAACGCGTACTTGTTCTGGAACGTCGCTCTATCAGCGGCGGTTCAGTTGTAACTGAATCTTTTGGTGAAGGCTTCCAGGCGGATTCCGTGTGGACAGGTGGGACTCTTCGCCCCGAAATCATCAAAGATTTGAGACTCTCACAATACGGGTGGGCACCATCAACTGAAAAACATCCTTTTATTTCTCTTCTTGGTGCAAGTCACGCTTCCCCCAAAGGGGACTTCGCAAGCGTGACCTACGGGGATCATCTTGTTATCGACCCTGACCCCGTGAAGGCGGCTGAGTCCATCAAACGCTTCTCCGAAAAGGACGCGGCGAAATGGTCTGAATTCGTTGCCTTCATGAATAAAGCTGCCAGATTTCTTGATGGTGCTTATTCAACGATTATGCCGCGTTTACCTAAAGGTTTTAGCGCGAGCGAAGGATATGGTCTCCTCGAAATGGGTCTTGAGTTGCGCCTTATGGGTCGCAAGGAAATGCTCAACCTTATCCGTATGCTGCCAATGACTGCAATTGAATTCCTTGAAGAGTGGTTTGAGTTCGAACAACTCAAGGCAGCAATTGCATCTGTTGCGATTCACAGCGTGACGCTGGGAGTCATGTCCGCCGGCACGGGCTATACCTTGCTCCACAACTGGTTGAATCGCGGTGGGCTGTCGCATGCCAATGTTGGCAAAGCAGGTGAGATTACACAAGCTCTGGTGAAAGCGGTCAAGGCAAATGGCGGTGAAATCAGAACGGAGGTAGAGGTATCATGTATACAAGTAGACACGTATACATGTAAAGGCGTGGTACTTGCAAACGGAGAGGAGATCTTTGCCGATACAGTCATTTCAGCTGTAGACCCGAAGCGGACATTTTTATCCCTGGTCGGGCCGATGAACCTCCCG
>DASWKT010000376.1:0-4137 GCA_036396515.1 Anaerolineales bacterium
TACCACGAGATCAACCTTATCCACGTAGCCGAGCAGGGGCAGGGCCACACAATCTGAGGGCGCACCATCGGACATAAAGGCAGGATAACCATCCACCAGCGTTGTTTCACGAACGCGCAAGGGACGGTCGAGGGTTTTGACGTGTCCTGAAGCAGACCAGTTGCGGTCCGGCGCGAAAACGGTCACTTTGCCAAGCGGACGCATGGCCTGTGAAAGGGCGAGAAGTCCCGGGGCTTGGATGCCATCGTCGTTGGTTACAAGAATGTGCATTGTTAGGATCCGATTCGGTGGTCGAGTAGGCCGATTGCTTTTGAGGCCGTACCAAGACCATCACTTATCCAACGTATTTTTGTTTCATGTTGGTCTCGATACATGGCGCCTTGGCGCCACTACTCCACCAACAGTTGCCTTTGGATTATAACCCCGCCTGTATAATATCTAGGATGCGCTGTCTTTCGTCTCTCCTCCTTCTTTTCTTCCTCTTTGGCTGCACATCCACACCTCAACCTCCTCTTCATACCAGCTTCTATGTTTTTCGTCTCGATCCCCCGGCTTTGATTGAACTTTCAACGGATTACCAACCCATCAAAGAGATTCCATTTTCTATTCCAATCAATTGCGGATTGCTCAATCTCTTTCAGGCCTCTGTTGGAGAATTCATTGCAATTGAATTGAATTGCCCCAATGGTCAAACGGTTCTTTTTCTGGACACTGGTTCGGCTGCCGTTACCCAGCCTGTCATCGACTGGGATAGTCACTTCCTCGCATGGACTCCCGATGGGAAGGCCGCGTATCTTAAGGTCGATTCGCTGGGTGATGCACGTGTCATTCGCGCTTATACAGAAGGAAGAGATGAATTTATTCCAATCACGGAATTAACCTATGATCTCTCTCCGAGCCCTGGCAATCATGATTTCACTTTCACCTTCTCGCGCGGACTTGGTTATGGAAGCGAACTCTGGCTTGCTAAGCAGGATGGACGTATTGTCCAACAATTATATCCAGATCAATACAACTACATTTCCTTTGCACGCTGGGCGCCAGATGGAAGTCAAATTGCCTTCGTTAAAATCCCTGATGTGCAGACTCCTTTCACAGTCGGTGAGTTATGGGTGATGAACGCTGATGGGTCGAACACGCGCAAAGTAGCGGATGCTGATGCAGGTCACGGGTACGCGGCGAACTGGTCCCCGGATGGGGAATGGATTGCATTTATCAGCAGGGAAAATCCGGAAGATAAAGACGCAGACCGATCAAGCGAGGCCTTGATAAGTAATATTCATATGGTTGAAGTCCATAGTGGAAAATTAAAGCAGGTTACAAGTTTTGATAATGCACGGGTCGAGACTCCGTTCTGGTCACCTGATGGGAACACGTTGGCATTCACAACGGTCTTAGATGGTAGAATGCAAGTACAGGTCGCGGACATGCTCACTGGGGAGATTCGATCCCTTTTATCGGAATCAAGCTGCTGTCCCGCGTGGCTGCGAAAGTGACTCATTGCCACACAGTCACGAAGGCACAGAGAAAAATCTAAAAACTCTGTGGCTCTGATTCTCTGTGGCTAAGAAGGTATGAAAGTGAGTCTAAATGATTATTAGAATCATGATTATCCTGATCGTAACGTTAGTGATAACATCCTGTGCCGCCGCGGCTCCCGCTCCAACGGAAGCTCCTGTCGCGACAGAAGAACCCCCTACTGCTACAGAACCTCCGGCTATCCAGTCTCTAATTGCGCCGACTCTGGAGCCTCAGATCACAGAAACCTCCACCTCTGCTCCAACTCCAACCCAGGTTTTGCCGACGCCAACTGACACGCCATTGCCAACTCTTGAGTTGCCAACAGAGTCAGTCAATGCTCCGTTGCGACTGGTCTGGGATGGCACGCCCACCTATCTCGGCGATTCAGAATCTGGCTATTCCTTCCGTGTCACGTATGATCCCGATCTCTGGGCGTTGACCACCGATCAGATGGGTTTTCCTGCGCTTGCTCATCGAAATATCCCTGGCTGTGTTATCACACCGACCAGCGGCCGTGGGCTGCCTGCCAACACGACCGTTGAGCATGATGTTCTAAAGACCGATGACGTCACTTTTGATGTAAGTGTCGTCTCTGAAAACGGAGTCAAAAAGTTTGTTACCTATACGGGTGGTGATGGAAGGATCGTTACCGCGTTCGAAGTTGTGTTTGAAGAGCAGGTGGATGAATGTCTGGCGGATGCAGTCACGGTTCTATCCACGCTTACATCTGTTCCCGTTTCACAGGCCACCCCTCAGCCTTGATGGTCTTCGAGTCAATTGTGATCCGTTCTACCACTATTAAGAAGAATTATTTCGTTGCACTCATTTTCTGCGGTATCCTTCTGACCACGCGCGGCGCCTCCACAAAGCATGCTGTCGCGCAGACGATCACGCCATTCCTTTACCCTCCTTATCCAGGCACAGCCTCCCAAGAGTCGATCTTCGATCACTCCACACCAAACTACACATACGATAACCGTGTACTGGCGTTTACCGGCGATCAAGCCCTCAAGTTTTGTCCTTCGCCTGCGCCTCCCGGAGTACCGCCTCCACAGGCAGGTATATGCGACGCAGGTGAGGGGGTTTATTGGTCATACAGTCTAGCTGACTGGGTTGCCTATGATGGCCATGATGGAGTGGATTATGGCATCGCATATCGACCCATTTATGCAGCAGCAGACGCAGACCAGATCGTCTACGCGGGCTGGTGGGACCCACAGAATCACAAGATCAATCTTGGCATTTATGTCCGCTTGCATCATCCGAATGGATATTCCACATATTACGGTCACATGAGCTCAGTCTCGGTGCAGGCCTGTTCTCCACCGGGATGCACGTTCATGCCGCACGGTCAAATGCTCGGGATTAGCGGTACGACCGGCAATTCATCGGGGCCACATCTCCATCTTGCGGTTCGAAACCCTGCAGGCAAATCTGTCGATCCTTACGGCTGGAGAGGTTCAGGCGCGGATCCGTGGGTGAACAATCAAAGAGAGTCCTTATGGGTTGCTAATCCAGCGCTTGCATATTCCGGGGCGCGGATTTATCCATCCGGTCCTGCGCTGAGCTTTCCTCCTGCGCCCGCACTCGGTATTATCATCGATGATGGCACACCGGGTTTTGATGAAACGCCCGATGAATGTTGGAACGATATCGCTCAGGGAAGCGCGCAAGGCGGGGTGATGCGTTATTCAAGGCCGCGTACCACCGCGCCCACCTGTACTGCACAGTGGAATTTCCCGGAGGTACAAGGTTCGAGTACTGCCAGCTATTCCGTGTATGTCCGCATCCCCGCGACCAGAGCCACCAGTGAGGGCGCGATCTATACAGTTCGTCACGCAGGCAGATCAGATCAGGTAGTGGTCAATCAGGCCGTCTTCCCGAACATTTATTATGTTACAGATGGATGGGTCTATATCGGCAGATACAACTTCACCGGCGCGGGAGGCGAATATATCGAACTAACCAACCGGACGCAGGATGAGCCTGAGACCATCGCGAATTTATTCGTCGGCGCGGATGCAGTACGATTCGTATTCCAGGGCAATATAACTCCGACTCCTGTTACCCCGACCATTACTCCCTCCGTCACGCGGACTCCCACAATTACTTTTACGCCTTCGCAAACCTCAACCCCAACTGTTTCGCGCACCCCAACGGTTACACGGACACCAACCCCCAGCCGAACTCCGACAATTTCACGTACACCCACGCTCACTCGTACGCCAACACTGACAGTTACACCCTCCCGCACGCGCACACCGACTCTTACGATTACGCCTTCACGAACCCGCACCCCAACTGCTACGGCCACACCGTCGCGCACACGGACTCCGACGCGTACACCTACGATCACGCGTACGCCCACGCTTACGCGTACGCGGCCACCTACTACCACGCCAGCCTTTAAAATGATCGACGTTTACTTTGTAAGCAGGGCGCGCTACAACGCAAACACGCCGCCTTTCGAAGTGAAGGGCAGGCGCTGGGCGCGCTCCAATATGCTGCCTCAAGCTGCGCTCAATGAATACTTCAAGGGTCCCGGTGCCACGGAGCGTTTCTCCTTGGGCTGGATCGCCCTCTATAATGGCTTTACAGGGTATAGCAGGATGGAAA
>DASWKT010000377.1:0-7768 GCA_036396515.1 Anaerolineales bacterium
CCAATATTACAGGTATTGTTTTGGCTGGGATGCTATTCGCAGCCATCGGATTAAGCACTGTCTTCGAGCGCCGCGCTTTTTGCCGTTATCTCTGCCCTGTCGGCGGATTTATTGGTCTTTATTCACAAACCGCGCCAATTGAATTGAGAATTAAAGACAAACAGGTCTGTGCTACGTGCGAAGGCAAGCCTTGCTATAACGGCTCGGCAAACGGATATGGCTGTCCATGGGATGTCTTCCCTGGCGGCTTGACGAAGAACACGTATTGCGGCCTGTGCATGGAATGTATCCGCACGTGCCCACACGATAACATCGCGGTCAACCTGCGTCCGTTCTCTGCTGACCTCGCCAAACCGTCCGCGCGAATGGATGAGGCCTTCAAAGCCTTTATCATGCTTGGCTCGGCGATGATTTACGCGGGCGTTCTGCTCGGTCCATGGGGCGCGCTCAAAGACGCGGCGTACAACGTGGGCACAAGCGCGTGGTTTATATACGCGGCAGTTTTTCTTGCGATCATCTTTATCGTCATGCCATCGCTCTTTGCGCTTTGTGTTACACAATTTGAGAATCTCAACGCTTTCAAAAAACGTTTTGCGACTCTCTCTACTTCGCTGATCCCCCTTGGCTTGATGTTCTGGGTCGCGTTCAGTTTGTCGTTTGTGTTGACAAATGCAACGTATATCCTCGCTTCAATCTCCGATCCGCTTGGTCTTGGCTGGAATCTCTTTGGCACAGCAAACGCCGCGTGGCAGCCTATGCTCACGTCCATACTCGCACCCGGGCAAACACTGGCGCTTGTCGGTGGGTTGATCTGGTCCGCGCGCACGGCGCAAAAGGCCGCGAACGAAGCGAAGACATCGTCAATCCCTGTGATTGCATATTGCTTCATCACCACATTGGTCATGCTCTGGTTATTGTTATGAAACGTTCGGAACTCCTTGCCCGCATTTTGATCACAGCAGGAATCATCCTTGCGGTCGGAGCGCCGCTGTTCTTTTGGACGCGTACACCATTGATCCACGCGCGCATGGCTGAGAACGGAGGCTGGAGTCCTGATGTCCTCCAGGCAGAGGTTGGCAAGCCGCTTCATTTGCGCCTGACATCTGATGACGTTGTTCACGGATTTGCGGTCGGTCAAATGGATGTGGATGCGGTGGATGTTGAGCCGGGAAAAGTCACTGACGTCACGCTGACCTTTGACAAGCCCGGGATTTATACCTTTTTCTGCACGCGCTGGTGTGGACTCAATCACTGGCGGATGCGCGGCACGATTGAGGTCAGCGGTTCATCGCCGGACCCCGAGCCTGTGACGACCATTCCCCTTTACGTGACTCTCAACATTGACATCGACGCGTCCCATGAATCACCCCTGATTCCAAGCTCTCAACCGTCGGCGATCAGGGGTCAGCGATTGGCAACTGATTTGGATATCTCCAAGTTCAGCAATCCTGATTTTTATCGAGCGAATTCGCCTTATCAGTTGTTTGAGGCATTGGATTCAACCAATCTAAGCGGTTCCGAAAAATGGGATGTGGTTAGTTATATCTGGCAATCGAATACCACGCCCGAAGCGCTTGCTAAGGGCAAGGAACTCTATGCTCAAAATTGCGCAGCCTGTCACGGCGAGAACGGCGCGGGGGATGGTGTCTTTGCAGATGATCTTGCGAAAGCAGGAGAATCATTTGCACAAAATATGGCAGGCGCGCAAGACATGACAATGCAGCGCCCCGCGAACTTTACCGATCCAAAGCGAATGCTCGGTGCGAGTCCTGCGCTATTACAAGGAAAAATCCTGCGCGGCGGCATGGGCACAGGTATGCCGATGTGGGGTTCGATTTTCACCGAGGAGCAGATCTGGGATTTGATTGCATATTTATATTCTTTTCAGTTTGAATATCATCAATAGGAGAGACTCAATGAGCAAGAAAAAATTCAAGAGACAAAAACAAAGAAAGCGATTTCCCTGGTCGCTTGTAGCGATTGGCGGTGTTCTTCTGTTAATCGCCGCGTTCTTCTTTGCCAATAGAAGTGGTGGAGATGGTGGCGGAACACCATCTATCGCGGTAGACCAGAAAAAGATTGATTATGGCGATGTGAAATTCGGTGTCGATAAAACCTTCGCCATCAAAGTCACGAACACAGGCGACGGCACACTGCGCTTCAAGGAAGAACCGTACATTGAAGTACTGGAGGGGTGCTGACCTCCTCAATTAACCATCGGTTCGATGGTACTCAAGCCTGGTGAAAGCACAATCGTTGAATCCAGTGTCTTCATGATGCACGAAGGCATGGACGGTCCGCACAACTTTGGGGTTCATCTCAAAACGAATGACCCTGCAAATCCTGATCTGATTGTGAACGTGTTATCCAATTGGATCCCATAAAAACCTGGAGGTTTATATACAATGCCTGCAAGGTTTCTTTCGTCCCTGTGAGAAGAATTGGAAGGTGCTCTCATCATCGGAGTTGTGCCTATCCAGAGACAAAAACAAAATCCTGAGCAGGTGGCGATGAAGTAAGAATATGCCTTCGGAAAAATTCCAAAGGCATATAGATTCATTTTTGTTTCAGTAATCTCGCTGAATTTCCCATGATGCCAATATCGGGCAGGGATTGCGCCGCGGCGGCGAGAACAGGCGGGAGGATGCCAAAAGCTGCCAGTGATAATCCCACAAGGTTGTAGACAGTGGTGAACGCCAGATTCATCTTGACGATCCACATGGTTCGCTGAGCTATTTTCAATACCTCTGGCACGAGAGTCCAATCTTCGCGCATGAGGGCGATATGCGCCGCTTCAATGGCGACATCCGTACCCGCCGCGCCCATTGCAATGCCAATATCCGCCTGGGCAAGCGCAGGCGCGTCGTTCACGCCATCCCCAACCATGACAACTACATGTCCCTTTGCCTGAAATTCCTTGACCACATCAATCTTGTTTTCTGGAAGAAGGTTGGCGCGATAGGAAACACCTAATTGTTCTGCGAGCGCCGATGCGGTTCTTTCATTATCACCAGTGAGCAATTCAATATGGCGGATACCCAGCGAACTCGCCTGAGCCAGCGCGGCTGGAACTTCGGAGCGCAATGTATCCGTGGCGGCAAGCACACCAACCAGTTGGTGATTGCTTTCCAGAAACAGAAGCGTTTTGCCCTGCGCTTCAAGATCAGTTGTAACAGGCAATAATTCAGCAGATGGGATCATGCGGCGATTGCCAATTGCAATGTGATGCGAATCAATGATGGCGCGCACACCATGCCCAGGTACAGCTTCGAATTCTTTCGGTTCGATAAGAGCAACATTTTCATCACGTGCAAGTGTGCGTACGGCCTCAGCAAGCGGGTGTTCTGAGTAACGTTCAGCGGACGCAGCAAAAGACAGGATTTCAGAACGTGAAAGTCCATTCAGTGATACAACATCTGTCACCTGCGGCTGACCCAGGGTGAGTGTGCCCGTCTTATCCACAAGTAGAACATCAGCACGTGCCAGAAGTTCAAGATATTTACCGCCTTTGATGAGCAGTCCACGCTTGGCGCTTGCACCCACGGAAGCAAGCATGGCAACAGGCGTTGCCAGCGCGAAGGAACATGAACAGGCTACCAGTAGAACGGCGGCTGTTGACAACGGGTTGCGGGTGAATATGAAAGTCAGCGCGGCTATGACAGCAACAACTGGCAGATACCAGGCGCTGAATTTATCAGCGAGCCGCTGAACATCGGCGCGATGGGCTTCAGCTTCCTCCACCATTTTAACCACGCGCCCAAAGGTTGTATCTGACCCAATACGTTCGGCTCGGATACGCAGACTACCCAATTTTGCGATGGTCGCGGCAAAGACATGAGTTCCGTTTGCAGCTTCGATGGGCATGGACTCACCTGTAATTGCGGATTGGTCTATGGTTGCCTGCCCGCTGACAACTTCACCGTCCACCGCGATCTTTTCACCAGGACGCACGATAATTGTTTCACCAAGTTTCACTTCACTGACAGGGATTTCCAATTCCACTCCATCGCGTTCCACGCGGGCGGTTTGTGGAGCGAGGGCGGTGAGTTCCTTCACAGCGCGCCGCGCGCTTTCAGTGGTGAAGTTCTCTACATAATCGCCAATGCGCATGAAAACGACAACAAGTGCCGCCGTGACCCACTGACCCACAACCAACGCGGCAATGACGCCAAGGGTCATTAATGTGTGGGAGATGATCTGGCGTTTGAGCGTGGCGCGGATGACATTCAAGAATACGGGATAGCCGCCCGCAATGACCAGCGTTAGTCCGAGCAGGAAGGGAACGCGGTCGTTCAGAAAGTCGAACAAGCCCAATCCTTCACCAAAGATGACAACGCTGAGAATGATTGCAAACACGCTGACCAGAAGTACTGTCAACCGACGGTTGAAATCTCCCATCGAAATGGGAGCAGGCTGAGGGGAGTCTGATTCGGGCACATCATATCCTGCACCCTGAACGGCGGCGCGGATGTCGGGGAGATCCACTTGCGCGGGGTCGAGTCGCACAAGTGCTTTTTCAGTTCCGAGGAAAACGTTCACGGACTGCACGCCAGGCAGTTTTTCGATGGCATGTCGAACGTGCTGGGTGCACTCAGCACAATCCATACCTTCGATCGGTACTTCTAAAGTTTGCAGATTAGCCATATAAACTCCTTGTTTGTGAGCAATTTATGCCTTCAACATGCGCAGGCCGGTGCCGATGACCAGGAACTGCTTCCCGAACAGGCCCCGGTTTTCAACGAATGGGCGGGCCTTCTCGAGTGTGACCTCGCGGTCCGTGACCCAGTCATCGAAGTGCGCCATCAGTTTCTTCTTGTCGGTGACCGGCAGCAAGGTTGGATCTTCAACCCGCTCAGGCAAGCCTTTGTAAAGCTCGCGATAGTAGGGCGAGTTGGCGCGTGCATAGGCCACCATCTCGGCAAAGCGTTTGCGCTGCCGCTGCTTTATCGCGGCCGGCCCTTGCTGTCTCGCTTGGCGGATATCGCGCAGCCGCCACAAAATATTCTCGCTCATGCTCGTACCTCCTGACTTGCTTCCATTTTGAGTTTTAACTTTTGACATAATTGGCCGTTGTGCATCGCCACCTTTCAATGTATCACCCGCGGCAGAAATCGTCCGGTGCGTTTCATATACTCGCGATACGCGTCGCCGAATTTTTCGATCATCGCGCGCTCTTCACGCTGGATGCGGGGTAGGACGATTACACAGAGCCCGACGAGCGGAACACCGCCGACGATCCGGTTTCGCGTGAGTAGCAGAATCGCCGACATGGACAGAAATAATGCCGTATACATCGGGTGGCGAACGTAGAGATAAGGCCCACTGGTCACAAGCGTATGCTCCTGGCGCACATGGAGCGTTGTGGAAAAATTACTCCCAAGGGCTTGCTGTGTCCAGACGAGAAGTGGAAGACTGACTACACCCAGCACAACGCCCAGCCACTGTAACCATTGCGGCAGCGGCAGTTCCGCCCACGCCAAGACCTGTGGGCGAACGATGTAGAATAAGACGCCGAGGAAAAATACCGCGCCAATAAGCGCGCGCAGGGCGGTATTCAGCTTGCCTTCCTTGTATTCAACTTGTCCCTGCATGAGCCGGGCGCGCCATTGGAAATATACGCGGATCAGAGCAAATAACACAAAGAAGATGACAAAGACTCTGTGGAAAATGTTTGGCTCATTCTATGACTCCGTGGATTCGTAATGCTTTCACGATTGTTGATTCTTCCCCGGATGTCTGCTCATCATGCTTATCCACAGCAAGACAGCGACACCCACCACGATGAAACTGTCAGCCAGGTTGAACGTCGGCCAGCGTGTCGCGCCGAGTCCAATGTCGAGAAAGTCTGTAACACGTCCGTCCGGCAGCCGGTCTACAAAATTGGCAATTGCCCCACCAAGAATCAGCCCGATGGGCCAGGCCGCAGCTGGAGGAATCTCATTTGTGCGCAGTGCGCGCACCATCCAAACTGCCAGGATGATAATGATGAGGCCAGTGATAACCAGCGGCCAGACTCCGCTGTTCGCGACCAGGCCAAATGCCACACCGGTGTTGTAGCCCAACGTTAAACGGAAGAATTGTCCGATGAGAGGCGTGGGGGCATTGAGCGGAAGCATCCGTTCGGCCCAGGTTTTAGTCAGCCAATCGATTGCCAGGGCGATCAGGAAGGCAGTGAGCGCACGATACAGCAATTTCATTTCAAGCACTCTTACGGGCCTCTGTGCGAGGGATGTTATACCGAGTGCATTCATAAACACCTCGCGCGACATCCGCCAACAGTGATTCTGCGAGAGCCAACAACTCACCGACGCGATCATCGCTTAAGTGATAGGTGACAAAACGGCCTTCCTGTTCAGCGATCACGAGGCCGCAGTCACGCAAACAGCCCAAATGGTTCGAGACATTGGGTTGGGACAGGCCGGTCGTCTCGACGATTTCGCTCACCGTGAGTGGCCCGTTGCGAAGTACATTGAGAATTCCCAGACGCGAAGGATCGCCAAAGCCGCGGAATAGTTTGGCTTGTATTTCAATAGATTTGGGATTGGCAAGTAGCAACATTCCACATCCTTTCATATCATCATATCAGTATATGATGATATTATATCAAAAACAAGGAAATGGTCAATCTGCTCACTTTGTCGCGACGCTACAAAACTCCAGACTTTGAGCGTCTGATCATTTATTTTTCAACTGGTATTGTGAAGCCGAAAGTACTTCCTTGCCCCTCACCTGCCGACTCTGCCCAGATGCGTCCACCATGTGCTTCGACGAGAGCGCGGGCAATCGTCAGGCCGATCCCGCTTCCGCCGCCTGCATGGCGCGAGCGCGATGTATCAACGCGATAGAAACGGTCAAAGATGTGTGATAAAGGTTCAGGAGGAATGCCAATACCCGTATCCCGAACAGAGATCTGAATTTCATGATTAATTCGCCGTGCAGATATGGTCACCTTGCCATTTTCAGGTGTGTATTGTAGGGCGTTGCCCGTCAGATTGGTTAGTACTTGCACGACGCGATCTTCATCAGCCAGAACACGCGGAAGGCCAGGAGCCAGTTCGATATCCATACGGATGTGTTTCGATTCTGCTTGAGGCGTGAGGCGTTTAGTCACGGTCCGTACAAGGGAAGAAGCATCCAAAGAACGAATTTCCAGTTCATACGCATGGGCTTCGACGCGGCTGAGCTCCTGCAAATCGTCAACAAGGCGGTTGAGCCGGTCTGCCTCAGCATGGATTTGCTGATAGGTCTCCTGGGTGGCAGGCAGGACTCCATCCATCAATCCTTCCATTGAGCCTTTGATAGCAGTGAGCGGCGTGCGGAGTTCGTGACTGACATCCCCGATCAAACGTCGGCGCATTGACTCGACCTGATCGAGTTTTTCAGCCATTTGATTGAAGCGCATCGCAAGGTGTGCAAGTTCGTCCGCGCCACGTACTTGCACACGTTCATCATAACGTCCATCAGCAATGCGTTGAGAGGCAAGAGACATGGCACGCACAGGTGCAATGACACTGCGGCTGAAAAACAGACTGAGCGCAATGGCCACAATCATCGCTGCCAACGCGGCATAAGTCAGCGCTTCATTGAAGCTAGCGCGAAAATCTACGTAGAGTTGGGCCATTTGGTCAGAGCCGCCAAAGCCTTGGCCGCCCATCCCCATACCCATTCCATCATTCGTCATTCCCATCATCCCAGTCATATGGCGATTGAAAGATGTCGGCAGGATAAACTGGCTGGCAACGATCAACACTGTCACGCCCACAACGAT
>DASWKT010000378.1:0-1527 GCA_036396515.1 Anaerolineales bacterium
GGCATACAAAAGTTTTTCCACGTGAACTTCGAGTCCAGTCTCCTCCCTCACCTCCCGCCTGACTCCGTCTTCGGGCCTTTCCCCATATTCAAGCCCAACACCGGGCACGCCCCACGGATGATATTTACGATAGGTATGTTCACATAGAAGGATGCGGCCCTGGTCGTCAAAGATAATTGCGGCGACCGCGACACGATACCTCGGCCTGATCATCCCCGTAATGAATATTTGCAGCCCAAATGGAAACTCCCGCCAGATGCTGAGCAAATACTTCATGAACATTAATTTGATCTTTCTTTATAATTCAAAGCGATGGTAACCAGGCCGGCCTTCGCGTTTGTAAACTTCGCCCACAAAGATACGGAAAAAAGCGCTGGCACTGAAGAACTTTATTTGGCGGAGTCAATTGTAGGCCTGGATGGTGACGCGAGTCTTAATTCCGAAGGATAATGGCCGTTCAGATCACAGTAAAGCGAACTGGGCAGGCAGTCAATACACTCCAGTTGAAGCGTTGCATGGGCGATATTGTAGCGGTGAAAAACAATTTCATTGATCTGGCGCTGGATATTCACCCCTGTGCTGATGGGCAGGTCCTCGGTAAGGATATGAGCGGACATGGTACGCAGGTTTTGTGTAAGACTCCAGACATGCAGATCGTGAACACCCAGCACACCTTCAACCTGGACTATATCCTTCACCATCGTTTTGATATCCACATCGCGCGGGGTGGATTCGAGCAAGATGTCCATTGCGTTACGCAGGATGCCCCAGGCGTTGTAAAGGATCAGGAAGCCGATCAGCACACTCACGAATGGATCAAGCCAGTTGGCATTTGTGAAATAAATGATGACACCCGCGATGACCGCGCCCACCGTAGATATCACATCGCCGACCAGGTGAACAAATGCTGAGCGCAGATTGAGATCATGTTCACTGCCACGGTGAATCAGCCATGCAGTCAGAAGATTAATAATGACAGCGATCAAGCCAACACCGATCAGAACTGTCGATTGCACCTCAGGCGGCGAAATAAACCGTTGATAGGCTTCGTAGAAAATACCCAGGGAGATGAGAACAAGCGTCGTTGAGTTAACGAGTGCAACGAGAATTCCGGCGCGGTGATAACCAAACGTCTTGCCCGCGTTGGCAGGCTGGGCCGTCAAGCGGACGGCGTACCAGCTTAAACCAAGGGCAATAACATCGGTGAGATTGTGAGCCGCATCTGTGAGAAGCGCAAGACTGTTTGCAAAAATTCCCGCCGCAGCTTCGATGAAGACGAAAGCCAAGGTAAGGAAGAGCGATAGTGAAAGACGCGAAGAAGTTTGCCGAACTGCTTTGGCAAAGTGAGGATGTGAGTGAGTGGATTTTTGTTGATTCATGATAACTAGGAAGATTCTATCCATGTTCCACGTGGTCAAGCCCCATACGATAGAGTCTGGCCACATGGTCATCATCCAGGGAATAAAAGACCTGTCGCCCATTCTTACGACTGCGCACGAGCCGCATGTAACGCAATCCGCGCAGTTG
>DASWKT010000379.1:0-2857 GCA_036396515.1 Anaerolineales bacterium
TGGAGGAGATGTTAACGCGAAGATTTAGACGGTGGAAATCCTCTCAGGAAGCAGAGACAGACCCGGGGTCCAAGCCTGACGCGTCGTTCTCCTTTCTGCCCGATCTCATTATCATTGATGGAGGCAAGGGCCAACTGGGACGCGCGGTCGAAGTCCTTAAGAAATATGATCTGCTCGACAAAGTTCCGGTAGTAGGTCTGGCAAAACAACAAGAGGAAATTTTCTTTCCGAATAAGTCACAGTCACTGATATTGCCGCGTCATTCTCAAGGCTTGTATCTGGTCCAGCGAATTCGAGATGAGGCACACCGCTATGGCATCACCGCGCATCGGAAAAAACGTCAAAAACTCGGCATGGCTTCGCAACTCGACGCGATCCGCGGCATTGGACCTGCGCGGCGCAAGTCCCTCTTGAAACATTTCGGGTCTGTGGATAAGATTAGGGAAGCTTCGATTGAAGAACTGATGGCCATTGTGCCCAAGGATGCAGCGCAATCGATTAAGGCACATTTGGAATGAGACATGTTTGGATTGTTGACGATGACGAAGAGATGAGTCGCGCAGTTGGGCTGATGTTGAATTTGCTCAACTGTGATACCACCTCGTTCTTCAATGTACGTTCGGCTGTGCAAAGGCTCTTGACGGGCAAAATGCCAGACCTGATTATCCTGGATATCAACCTGCCTGAAGTATCGGGCCTGGATATGCTTGAATTCTTGCGCCGGCGCCCCGAATGGAAGAACCTTCCTGTTGTGATGCTCTCCTCGGAGGCCGCGGACTCTATTGTGGATAAGGCCCTCGAATTGGGAGCGGATTCCTATGTAATGAAGCCCGTGACCATCGAAGAACTTGAAAAGGCAATGGCAACCGCTTTTTCTAATCATCTGAATGTGTGAGTGAAATATGGCAGATAAAAATGCGAAAAGTAAGAAACAAATGAAGTCCAATACAAATCGTGAGGCCAGGCGGGTAAGAATGCTGCAAATCATTTTTGTGGTGTTCTCCATCATTCTGATCCTCTCGATGGTGCTTTCCCTAGCGATCAACACATAGATTTCAAGCCCGACTGGTATAATCCACTGCGCGCGGCAGAAAGAGGCCGCGCTTTATTTCGCTATTGTTGTAACGCGGAACCATAGTCCCGCCCTACGAAAAGGCACCTATGCTCGACAAACTAAAAGGCATTGAAGAACGCTACGAACAACTTGGAAATGAATTTCTCGAAGTTGGCAACAACTATCAACGCGCGGCAGAGATCAATAAAGAACGCGTGGATCTCGAACTGATTGTCGAAAAGGCACGCGAATACCGCCAGGCTATGAAAAGACTCGAGGAAGCCCGAGCAATGACCGAATCCGAGAAGGATACGGAACTGGTCGCATTAGCCGAGGCTGATATCGCCGACCTTGAGCCGAAGATCGAAGCCCTTGAAAAAGAGATCAAAGGCATGCTCGTGCCGAAAGACCCACGTGATGAGAAGAACGTCATTGTGGAAATCCGCGCCGGAACCGGTGGAGACGAAGCCGCGATTTTCGCTGCAGATCTGTTCCGTATGTATTCGCGTTATGCCGAGATGCAGAGATGGAAGTCCGAAATTCTTTCTGAGAGTTCCATTGGCGTGGGTGGTTATAAGGAGGTGATCTTTGAAATTCGCGGCAAGGGCGCCTACTCGAAGCTCAAATATGAATCGGGCGTGCACCGCGTGCAGCGTGTGCCTGCCACCGAAGCCCAGGGACGCATTCACACCTCTACCGCGACAGTTGCGGTGCTGGCTGAAGTGGATGAAGTGGAAGTAGAAATCCCGGAAAGCGATATTGAAATTGAAGTATATCGTTCGTCAGGTGCCGGTGGACAGAACGTGCAGAAAAATTCAACGGCTGTGCGGCTCACTCACAAGCCAACAGGCATCGTGGTTACCTGTCAGGATGAACGTTCGCAGCTGCAAAATAAACTGCGGGCCCTGAGCATCTTGCGGGCGCGCCTCTTCGAGATGGAGGAAGAAAAGCGCCGCTCTGGCATTGAGGCGGACCGCCGCTCACAGGTGGGGACAGGCGAACGCTCCGAAAAAATCCGTACATACAACTATCCACAAAACCGCGTCACAGATCATCGCATCGGCGTGTCGAATTACAACCTGCCCGCCGTCATGGAAGGCGGAATCGATGAATTTATTGGAGAGCTCTCCACTCGCGAAGAAGCAGATCGTCTCGCCGCAACAGGCTTGGAAGATGAATAATTCGCGCCAAGCGGAGAGGCAATAGCCAGTAGACGAGGCGAAGGATGACCCCCTCGCTTCTTTCGGATATCACCATCCACCTCGCTCAAACCAGCGACACTCCCGCTTTAGATGCTTCCGTTCTACTTGCCCATGTCCTTGATAAGCCGCGCACCTGGGTCATGGCTCACCCCGAAGTAACTCTGACAACCCAGCAAAAAAAGCAACTGGATGACTCGCTTGCGCGCCTGGAACGCGGCGAACTGTTTCCATATGTATTAGGTCATTGGGAATTCTTCGGCATGGATTTTGATGTGACACCCGAGGTCCTGATTCCTCGTCCTGAAACGGAATTGCTTGTCGAGAAAGCAATCGCCTGGCTACAAGAATCTCCCATCCGAAGAACAGTCGCCGATATTGGTACAGGCTCCGGAGTAATTGCGATTTCGATTGCAGCTCACTTTCCAGATATGCACGTACTCGCAACCGATATTTCAGGCGCGGCACTTGAAGTGGCGCGAAAAAATGCAATCAAATTTGATGTCATCCATCGAATTGATTTTTTGCAATGCGATCTGCTCCCGTACCACATTGACCCACTCCCCACTGATCGTCACTTCGATTTGATCTGTGCCAACCTGCC
>DASWKT010000380.1:0-2210 GCA_036396515.1 Anaerolineales bacterium
ATGTTGGAGGAGAAAACAACGTAATCCATTGTGCATATTGCTCCGCTGCCGTCCCCGGTGCCTGGAGCATACGTATTCGCCAAAGCAGGAACAGCTGAGCACTGGAGGATCTGTACCTGTCATCAATCTTATAACCCTGGAGGTTCGTATGCGTAGTTTTGCTGGTCGTGATATTCTCTCGCTCAAGGAATTTGAGCGCAATGAGTTCTTCCACGTGTTCGACGTGGCTCAGAAGATGGAGCCAATTGCACGAGCACGAAAGAATGTGGATCTGCTCAAGGAAAAGACCCTGGTAACGGCTTTTTATCAGCCTTCGACGCGCACGCGTCTGGCTCACGAAGCCGCCATGCACCGTTTGGGAGGCCACGTCACGGGCTTCTCCGATGCAAAAATGACCCGCGCCGGTGACTTCTATCAGGAGTCCATCAAGGATACCGTCAAAATGCTGGAGTTCTACGGCGATGTGATCGTGATGCGCCACTTTCAACAGGGCGCGCCGCACGAAGCCGCGAGGTGGGCGAGTGTTCCCATTATCAATGGTGGTGATGGCTGGGGTGAGCACCCAACCCAAATCCTCACCGACCTATACACGGTATTTCGTGAGAGGGGCCGCATTGACGGTCTGAAGTGGCTGGCAGTTGGCGATATGCGCATGCGCACGATGCATTCGCTTGGTTATGCCCTCAGCCAGTTCGATTGCCCCATTACGTTTGTCGCCCCGCCTGAGATGAACCTGACGGATGATTTCAAGAAGGAGCTCAATCAATATAGCGTCAACTTCACGGAAGCTGACCATGTGGAAAATGCCATCGCTGAAGCCGATATCATTTTGGTCGAGCCGGTCGTCCAACCCGATTACACCAAGTCCCGCGATGAGCGCACAGGCGAACTTGACCTTACGCCTGCGAATTATAAGATCACCCGCGAACTGCTTGGGACCAAGGCCAAGTCCGACGCGATCCTGCTCCACTCCCTGCCGCGCATGGATGAGATCCCGGCCGATGTGGATATCACCAAGTGGTCGCGCTACTGGCAGGAAGCCTTCAATGGCGTTGTCATGCGAATGACGCTGCTGGCATTGGTGTTAGGCGCGATGGAATAAGTCGTTCAACAGTTATATAGTTTGATGGTTTTGTAGTTGGGTAGTTTGTGAATGCTTTCCAAACTACTCAACTGCCCAACGATGAACTACAAGGAGAATCCATGACGATATTTGACGACCTTCGTAAACGTTATGGCGCGGTAAGTTCGGAACAAAAATTGATCATCCTGCGCCGCGAACTATTGAGGCCGATCATCACGGTTGAGTCATCGGCGCACCTGTTGCAGACGGCGAGTGACAAGATCTGTGATTGCCTGCCCGAAGAAGTTAGCGCAGAGGAATTTAAGAATACAGTGACATGGCTGAACGAAGCAGCCCGCGATCTCCATCAAATTCTGGATGCACTGACCCTCGACACTTCCCAGGTTCAGGAACAGCATGGGATCGAATGATTTATGTGTGATTGCGAGGGTGGTGTTTGCCCGAAGGCTCGCAATGACAGGCCGATTATCATGAAAACCATCGAAATTCGACGACATTCCATTCGCTCCAAACCTGGTGACCACTTGAATCAATCAGGTGTCACACTTGCACGACTCGCGGGGGAAAATCTGGGCCCATTTGACCGCGTGGTGACATCCACTCTGCCGCGTGCTTTTGAAACTGCCATCGCGATGGGCTTTGCAGTGAATGAACAGAATGAATTGATGAGCAGTTATGGGGCGGCTGTCGAGCATGAAGTTCCATGGCCGCAATCGTTTGCCGTGTACTCAAAAGCAGTGAAACGCGGCGGCGCGGCAGGCAGGTATGCTCATCAGCTTGCTGCGTTTTATCGCAAGCTGGCAGACTATCTTGCGGATGATCGCGCAGCGCTTGTTATTAATCATGGCGGCGTACTTGAGTTGGGCGTAGTCGCATGTCTTCCGGAGGCGGACTACGAATCCTGGGGAGACGCTGTGGATTATTGCGAAGGTGCACGGTTGTTCTGGGAAGATGGAAAGTTTGTGAAGGCAGAAGTGTTGAGGGTGTCAAGATAATTCGTTGGTCGAGTAGTTCCGAGCAAAGCGAGGAACGTATCGAGACCAATATTACAAGTGAGAAAGTAATTTCAAGAAATTTTACATGTGTGGTCTCGATATGCCCGAAGAACACGGGCTACTCGACCACC
>DASWKT010000381.1:0-4698 GCA_036396515.1 Anaerolineales bacterium
CATTGAGAAAACTACAATCGTCGTTGGTGATAACGAGTTGGCTTTACGTTCAGCCGCTGAACTTTCAACGGTTGCTGAGCAAGTCTATCTAGTATGTAAGGACGAAAGTGCATTGGAAACACCGGTCGGGCATAAATTGCAAACCGCACAAAATGTCACCATTCTGAAAGACTATGATGTCGTTGAAGTACAGGGCGATGAGTATGCCCGCAAGCTTCGTCTCAAAGATCCAGCAGGGACGATGGTTGACTTTGAAGCAGATGGCATGTTCGTCGAGAAGGCGCTTGCCCCAAATTCAGATTTCGTCAAAGATTTGGTTCACGTGGATGAGCGCGGCCGCATCATTGTGGATGGCGCCAACCGGACCAGCGTGCCCGGCATCTTCGCGGCAGGCGACGTGACGAACAACATTGCCGAACAAGTATTGATCGCAGTTGGCGATGGCGCAAAGGCCGCCCTGAGCGCCTACGAGTATTTGCTGCCGACGCTATAGACGATTCCATTAAACTCGATCTCAGCCTGGGGGCCGGCAGCAAAAGGGCGTCCGATGACCAGACGTCCTTTGTCGCGACGGACCTAATATTAAGCCTGCAAGACACCAAGCTGTCGCAGCAAGCTGACACCATCCTCTTCGCCCCAGTGCTCAACAATCTTTCCATCTGCAATGCGAGCAATGTAAATGCCTGTGAAGGTGATATACTTTCCCGTTGGTGGAATACCCATGAAACTTCCAGTATTCGTACCCTTCATGGTAATACGCGCCACTACTTTATCACCTTCAGCAATCAAATCATCAATCACGGTTTGATAATCGGGAAACCCCGCAAGCATGATTCGATGCGCCGTTTTCGCGCCCTCAATTCCTGACGGGATTCCAGACATGATCCTGGGGGTAAGCAATTCCTCTGATACAACTTCAGTCAGCTCATCCAGGTTATTGCTGTTATAAATCTCCTGATAGCGACGGACAATCTGTTTGTTCTCTTCGATAGACATCTTCCTTCCTTTACTAAAGCATCAAAGCCTGGACCCGAGCCTGCTCCAGGAACGATTTGCGCAGCCCAACCTCTTCGAGTCCCTCTGCGATCATCGCCACAATCTGGCGGGCTTTCTCGCGATTTGCTTTGGCTTCGTTATGATTTCCAAGTTTTGAATTGACTGTCGCCAGACCCGTCAAGATGGGCCAGAGATGGAGGATAGATCCCGATGTGTCGGCCAGAGCGAAGGCTTCGGTCAAGACCTGATGCGCTTCGTCAGGTCGCCCCAAGGCAAACAAAGCATTGCCTTTCCAGCGCAACAGCTCAGGGATATCCACGCGTACGAGCGGGGACACTTCATGCAGCAATTCTTCGCTCAAGGTGAGCGCTCTGCCGTGCTCTCCTCTTGCAGCAGCGAGCTCAATATTCGCCAGGACAACAAAAATCGTATAGCGTGCATACGGAATTGAGATCGGCTGAAGAAGGGTGTTCCCCGCAGTTTGTTCAGCAGAATCAATATCGCCTCGAAGCAAATGTATTCTCACTTTCGCCGCCTGGGGAAATGCCCTCCAGGCAGGTTGTTTCGCCTCGGCAGTCTGCAAAGCCTGCTCAATCAACTTAAGACCCTTTTCGAACGCGCCGCAATACGCGTATATCCAGGCCAGTTCAGAACGAAGGCTATTGCTGGCGATAAGTCCGGCTGCCTCCCCGAGCTGAATGCCTTGCTGCGCCTGTCTAATACCGCGTCCGAGCTGGCCCCCTTCAAAATAGGCAAATGACATGAGCATACGGTCATAAGATTGCCCCCACAGGTTATCTATCTTTTCACTGATCTCCAACGCTCGTTGACTGCACTCCAAAGAGCGTTTGTATTCGCCTGCATTGAAGTAAGCCTCTGCTTCTGAGCCGAAGCTATCGGCAAGCATGACCTGGTTATCCATTGTTTGCCAAAGCTCGCGCGCTTCTCTGATAACAATGTGTGCTTTTTCAAATTCCCCTCTACAAGTGTACAGACGACAGAAATCATTCAATACAAACGCCAGGTACTCACGATTATTGGACTCGCGTGCTAAAGTGAGCGCCACTTCGCCATGCTTGAGTGACTCATCGAGACGTTTTGAGAATAAATAATTTAACATGAGATTCCAGTTCAGCCGCGCCTGCGTGGCGCGATCCCCAATCTCGCGGGAGATCTCAAGGGCCTGAAGCAGCAGTTGCCCGCTGAGTTCAGAATTGTGAAGCTGGGTAAACGTTGAGTAGATGGTTGCCTTTGCCATCAATGCCGTCAATTCAGTCGAAGGCTCAGCTTGCTCACGTCCAAAGGTTTGCATTTCTTCATAATTTTTCAGTGCCTGTTCATATCGGCCAGTCAATTCCAGCACGGATCCTAACTGAGTGTAGAGTTTGGTGAGTTGACCGTGATCCCCGCCGTTGCGTTTCGCAACTTCAAGCGCGCGGCGGAAATGAGTCGCGGCTTCTGCATTGGCATACAAGCGGGCGGATTTTTCACCCGCCAGACTGTCGTATTTCAGCGAACGCGAATCCTGCGCGGCGTAAAAATGATGAGCGAGCAACGGCGCGGACTCTTCTATGCGGTCTGCATGAAGTTCTTCCAGTGTCTCTGCGATCTGCCGGTGAAGCTGTACACGATTCTTAATTAAAATAGAATCGTATGCCGCCTCCTGAATCAGCACATGGTGGAACATATATTCATCGCCTACCGGCTCGATCAGACTCGCCTCCTTCAAATACTGGATATGCGAATCAAGCTCACTGTTCCAACTGGTAAGGCGTTTCAGAACGCGCAAATCAAACAAGCGACCGATCGCTGCCGCGTTTTGTAGAATGTGCCTGCTCAATTCAGGCAAACGGTCAATACGTGCGCCGAGCACACCACGCAATGTGCTGGGCAGGGAAACTTTCGCATCTTCACTAAGTGCTTTCCAATGACTGTTCTCGCGGATAATTTGCTTTGTCTCGATCAGAGAGCGAATTAATTCTTCAACGAAGAATGGATTTCCATCTGCTTTTTCAACGATCAAATCTCGAACGTTTTTTGGAAAATCCTTGATTCCAAGAAGGTTTGTCAAGAGTGTATCTGTCTGTTCAGCGTGCAATGGCTCAAGTTGGATCGCGTGATAGCTCTCCCCCATCGTTTGTTGAATCTTCCCAATTGAATCCCAACTAGGGACTGTTTTGTCGGGACGCAACATGCATATGAATAAGATGGGTTGGGTTTCGGTCAAATCTACAAGATTGATCAGCAAATTAAGCGAAGCCTCATCCGCCCAGTGCAAATCATCGAATACAATCACAAGTGGATTTTCACCTGCAAGACCGCACAGGTAGCCACGCGTCGCTTCTGTCACCCGCTGAACAAGCGCCTCCCCCTGATGGCCCATCACAACCTGTGAACTCTCTTCGCTTTCGACTGCGAGCATCGCTTCGAGAAATGGAATATCCCCACCTGGCAAGGTACAACAGTCACACACATAACGCAGCTTATGACGTATCTCCGCCGGGGAATCGTCTTGGCGCGCTTTTATGGACTGGCGAATCACCTGCCTCCACGGAAAATAACTGATCGAGCGCGCATAGGATAACGCGTCACCTCTGAGCCAGGCACAACGCGATGCTTGATTGGCTTTCTTCAATTCAGCGATGAGGGATGACTTGCCAAGCCCTGCCTCACCCATCACAGTGACAACCGCTCCTGTACCCCTCTCCAATTGTCCCAACAGTTCGTTTAGCAAAGCCAACTGCTCTTCGCGTCCAACCAGTGGAGAGGATAGTCCCTCCAGCCCGCGTAACTGTCCGGGGGCAGCTTTTACGCCGAGCACGCGGTAGGTTTTGATCGGCGCAGACTTCCCCTTTACTTCCACCTGACCTAGAGCTTCAAATTCAAAGAACGGAGCAACCAGTTTGTAAGTCTCTTCAGAGATTTGGATCGTGCCTACCGCCGCAGTCTGTTCCATGCGCGCCGCTAGGTTGATCGCGTCACCGATGGCAGTGTATTCCATTCGCAGGTCAGAACCGATCTCGCCGACAACGACCAGGCCGGTATTAATCCCGACCCGCAGACCAAATTCAATTCCATGCTTGAGGCGGATTTGGTCCGCGTATTCCTTTATCCCCTCCTGGATTTCCAATCCTGCCAGCACCGCGCGTTGCGGATCATCTTCGTGTGCGATCGGCGCGCCAAAAAAAGCCAGGATAGCATCTCCCATCAGCCGTGGAACCGTACCCTCATATTTGTAGATTGGGCGGATCATATATTCAAAGACCCCGTTGATAATATCGGTCCAGACTTCCGGGTCCAGCTTTTCCGCGGCAGCCGTTGAGCCTTTGACATCGCAGAACAACATGGTAATGACCCGCCGCTCCCCTACCATTGCGTCGTGCGCCCGGGCCGCTTCGAGCTTCCGCATCAACTCCCGTGGAATGAATTTATCCAGCGTTTGAGGCGTTGTCCCACCTTCTTGCGTGACTGTTGCCCGGCGGGTCATCGGAAGCGATGTTCCGCAATTCATGCAAAACTTCGCTTGATCAGGATTGACAGTCTGGCAATTCGGGCATTTCATCCGCTTTACGACCTAAAAAGTAAACACAGAACATCACGATGTGCAGAAAATCGATAAAAGCGGTTTTATTCTAGCATAGTTCTCATTTGCTTTTTTTGAAAGCCTGCCTGTCAAATTAAACAGCTTGAGTGAGCAATCGC
>DASWKT010000382.1:0-2709 GCA_036396515.1 Anaerolineales bacterium
TGTTTAAGGATTTCCGCACGTTTGGCTTCGTAATTCAAGCGGGCCACTTCTGCAGCGCCGCGCAAGTTGGTCAGACGTTCCAATTTTTCGGCAACATGCTCGCGCCTCGGACGTTCATTCATCTTTCCCAATTGCGTGACAACAATATATTTCAGACTCTTTTTGAGCTCAAATTGCCACGTTTTGCTCTGGCATCTTTGAATGATCTCTTCGAACAATGGGCGTAGGTATTCAGGGCTAAAACCGTGAATCTCGGCAATTGCCGAAAGTCCTGCGCGGGGTTCGCCATCCAATCCATAGCGGCGGCTCAGGATTTGATAATACGTATCCTTCCCCGAATCACTTGTCAGGCGCTTATGGATCACTTCCAAAAATTGAGGGACAACAGACTGAAGATGATGGTCTCGCAATTGTTCGATCTGCGATTGTTCAAAGCCGAGTTCGCGAAACAAAACATCCAACTGCATCTCATCGCCATAGATGACTGCCAATAATTCATTTAAACCTGTGAGTTGAGTTTTAAAGTCCATGTCGCGTTCTCCTTTGCTTTGTTACTGATCAAACAGGGAACAACTTATCAAACACTTCAGGACAATACTTCTGTACCATCTCAGAAGACAGCCCATTCTCCTTGCAGATCTCAGCATACAGATCTGCCGACGGGCGTTTGGTCCGCTTTTGTGTCTCGACATCCAGACCCCATAGACCGAAGCGTTGGGTCCAGCCACGCTCCCATTCGAAGTTATCCACCAGCGTCCAGTGAAAGTACCCCTTCACAGGCCAGTTGAAATTGACCGCGCGCCACATCTGATGAACATGCTGCGCCAGATAACGGGGACGCATATGGTCATCTGCATCTTCTATGCCGTTCTCGGTGATGAGAATGGGCAAGTTGGGAAAGGTGCGGGTAATCCATTTCAACCCTTCAAACATTCCATCTGGCTCGTTTGCCATAAAGTTATTATCACTTAAGTCGGCGTCTTTGGAATAGAAGTTGTGGGCAAATGCCGTCCTGATTTTTCGCAAATCAAAAGTTACATAATCTCTTGTATAGTAATTAAAGCCGAAGTAATCCTGCAGTCCCTTGGCTTCAGGAACATTGATAGAGCCCAGCGGCGAACGCATTACGCCTGTTGCTAGTGCAGAGGGAAAGCCATTATTCAAACTATTGAAAGCAGTTTTGACCGATAGTTGATCCAAAGGCGACCAAGCTCGATAAGGCACGAAAGAACGGTAATGCAACGCGTATCCTACGCGCGCTTCTGGTTGAACTTCGTGAATAGCATGATACGCGGCGGCATGTGCCCGAATCATCGTCGCCATCACCTGAAAAGCAAGTCTCGGATTGTCTTTTCCAGGTGGAAACATGGCGACGTTATGATTTATATATCCATTTAAGGCATAACCATTTGGTTCGTTGAGCGTGCACCACAATGTACAATATTCTTTCAACGCTTCGACCGTCTTACGAACATATCGTTGGAACAATGGGACAACTGATTCGGTTTCCCAGCCGCCTTGCTCTGATAACCAAATTGGGTCTGTAAAGTGATGCAATGTCACCATCGGCGTCATGCCGCGTTCGCGCAGTCCGCGCAGCATAGTGCGATAACGCTCCAGCGCGTCTTCGTCCCAGATATCCGGCGTCAGCTGAATGCGGCTCCACTCCACTGAGAGACGATGGGCATTCTGCCCGCCTTCCGCGGCGCGGTCAAAGTCTTCCCTCCAGCGCCCGCCCCACCAGTCGCAGGCCAGACCAGACGTCCCCTTGGTATGACCGTCCTGTTCCCACTTCCACCATTGATTATTCGTGTTGTTGCCTTCCACCTGGTGCGCAGCAGTTGCTGTCCCCCATAAAAACCCGCGCGGAAAATGATATGTCGCTTGAGGCATTGTAGTCTTCTAGTCTCCTAATCGCAAATCTTGCAGTCAATTATAGCCACAGAGTCTCAAAGACACGGAGAAAGATCTCTCGGCGTCTCCGTGTCTCGGTGGCAAATTCAACGATTACGCGTGAGATATGCCAGATACAAAGCCACCGAACCCGCGACCGCGGCGTTCAACGATTCGACTTGTCCGCGCATGGGAAGCTTCAAAACGATATCACACTTCGAACGGATAAGCTGGCGAATGCCTTCGCCCTCGCTTCCAACGACCAAACCAACGGCCCTCGTCAAATGACGTTGAGTCTTTTCCCCGATCGTCTCCCCATTTTCATCGAGTCCTACAACCCAAATGTCTTCCTCTCTCAACGCGTCAATCGCCTGTGCGAGATTCGAACGTGCAATGTGCAAATGCTCGCTCGCGCCCGATGAGGCATTGACCACCGCCGGCGTAACCTCCACCGTGTGCGCCAACGGGATGATCACGCCATGCACGCCGACCGCTTCTGCAGTTCTTATCAGCGTTCCAAAGTTTTGTGGGTCATTGAGAGAATCAAGCAATAAGATGAAAGGCTGTTCATTTTTTCGGTCGGCATCCTCAAGAATCTCGACCACATCGCTGTACGAATACCCGCTGACCTCGGCCACCACACCCTGATGGTTCTGATGGACCTTATCCAGCCGAGCGCGCGGCATTCTTTCAACAGGGGTCCTGCGTTCCTTTGCCATGCGCAGGATATCTAGGAGGCGGCCTTTCTCCTGCACGCCTTCGGCGATCTGGATACGAAAAACATCCCTGCGTTTTGCGCGAAGAGTTTCATAGACT
>DASWKT010000383.1:0-13807 GCA_036396515.1 Anaerolineales bacterium
GGTTGGTGCCCATTCGCCGTGCCACTTCTCCCATTGGAACACCTTGCATATTGATGGCATGCATGGCGGCGCGCTGTCGTTGGGTCAATTCTTCCGCCACAACTTGTTGCACACGTTTGAGGATCTCAGCGCGTTCAATAATGGCTTCAGGTCCGGGTTCGAATGAGGTGAATTGATGCGGCGCGCTGTCGTCTGCATCATCACCCATTAACCCTTCCAGCGAAACATCCCGCCATCTGCGACGTCTCAATTCATTTAGAGCAACGCGCAGTGAGATTTTATAGGCCCAGGTGGTGAACTGACTGCGACCCTGGAAGGTGTCCAGAGCACCCAGCACGCGTAATAAGGTTTCCTGCGTCGTATCTTCGATGAAAGACTCAAACTCAGGGTTGTCGGGTGACAGCCATCTCGATATCCCCTGAGGCAAAGCGCGAATCAACAGGGCGCGCAAATCTGCCAGCGCGGCGTCGCGTTGGACGCCACCCGCATGCAGGTCGCGCAACCAAGCGTGGTTATCGCGCGCACTTGTCATAACAGCTGTGAAATGTAAGGAAACCATTTATACATGTGTCATGCTGCTAGGCCGGTTGGCCGAAAATCGCCTGATGTAAAAAATCATAATTCCCTACGCCTGACCACAGCTTTGATTCACCACGGAGCAATCATAAGTTACAAAGTCCGGCAAAAATTCCTGCCTTTACAATTGAAAGACCATCTCATGTCCAAGCATTGGCATCGAACGGATCCGATGTGGAGAATGTAGGTCGCAGCCTGGCAATAATAGCGGGCGAGGAATGATATCGGCGCGCCAGTCGTTTTGCTTGGCAGGGCCGCACAACTGAAGTGGAATTAGAGCAAATGCTCTCTCCAAAGGACACATGTCGTTCTTCAATCCTTACCATATTCACAGGCGCGCGAAAGAACCTTTTCTGTCACCTCAGAAATTGTTATGTATTTTCGCCAAATGAGGCTTTCCTTCGTAAGAAATTGGCGCTGGGTTGTTTCAAACGGGTGGATCGCGAACCGCCGAAGAACGAGTGAACTGAAAACACTGCGTAGATTCTCTTGGCATATTAAAGTTGAAAGGAGATACTTCAAATGTTAAACAAGAAACAGTTATTCCAGTTTGGTGTGATCGTGATGGCCATTGTAACCCTGGCCGCATCTCCATTATCAGGAGTAAACCCGCCGCCGGAACCTTTTGGCAAATATCTGGTGTACTCGGCTGCCGGTGTATATGATCCATCTATACCACCTGTAGAAGGAGACCTGGCGGGATGGTTCCACAAAGAAATCATGGGACGTGACGATGCAGCTATCGAAGCGGAACGGGCTAGAGCGGACGCCTATTTCCAGGCAACGTTTGACGCTCTCTACACACCGGGATCTCTGGAGGCCTTTGGTGTTGATCCTAGGAACGAATATCGGGCTTACTTTATCTCTGGCATGCGCGTTCCGCCTGAAGGCTTCGTGGTGCGCGATGGGGGGTTCAGAGCCGATCTGTCTAACGGCGGCTTCGTAGTTTTCGGAGATTACAACATAAAAGTCACAAAGCCGGGTGGAGGACGCGATCCTGAGCCAATCCTCATCCATTACGAATCGGCTGACCCAATCTTTCCAGCACCGACCGGTCTCTTCTTCCTCTGCCGTCTCAGCAGCGACGACTTTGAAGACTTTGGTGGAGGACTTGCCCAAGGCATTTCGTCTCCAAAGACGCTTGCGGATGGACGTGTAGTAGCCAACATTCGCAATATCCTGACTTTCCCAGGGCTTGGCTTTGACGCCCAACAGTAGAGAACAATTTGGCCTGAAAGTTTTGGTCATGGTGGTCACTAGCCTAGTAGAGAAAAAGGATGTATTGTGGCGGTCCAGCTGTCCTGCCAAGAGATCAGTAAGCACAGGGTGGGTAGATGAATAGTTGAAGAATAGCCAACGAAGAGAGCAACGAAATATCTACAGACTTAAATCGAATTGGAGGAACCCATGACTAAAAACATCAGGGAGATGACTAGTAAAGGGATGGCTGAAGCGGTGGTAGACAAAGTGAAGAAGGCAACGTAACCACTCCATGCAGTCCAGGTGCTGGCTCTCACTCCACTACGGCATAGACAGCACCTGGATAGCTTCCAATCGTTGGGCGGAGACGGCTTCATTGTGGACTTCAATCTTGCCTACAATCCCTACTGCGTGTACAACGCTCAATGGTCATGTCCTCTCACGCCACATGAAAACCATCTGCATGTGCCGATTCGAGTAGGCGAAAAAATCTTTGAACACTAAATGAAGAAGGAGTATATTGTGTCAAAACCAGTTGCCGTTACTGATATTGAATTCGAGAAAACCGTCTTGCAGTCCGAAGTGCCTGTGATTGTGGATTTTTGGGCGCCGTGGTGTACACCATGCAAAGTGATAGCTCCCGTTTTGGAAAATATCGCGCAAGAATACGATGGAAAACTGATCGTCGCGAAGGTAAACACGGACGAAAATCCCAAATGGGCCATGAGGTACGGAGTGCAGGGCATCCCAACACTGCTTTTCATTTCGGGAGGTAAGGCGATTGATCACCATGTGGGCGTGTCGCGCATCCCAAAAAGTAGGGAACTCCAAGAAGTTAGCCTACACTAAGAGCCTAGACCTTAAGTTCATCAACATACGGGGACAGCCTGGGCGCTTGAGGGTTCGTATTTAGGTAGGTTCCAGGTTGTCCCGCCAAGAGATCAGCAGGCAAAGGGTGGTTAGATGAATAGTTGAAGAATAGCCAGTGAAGAGAAGAGAGGACCGAAATGCCTACAGACATTAATCGGAATGATGTTCAACGCCTGATAGTGGATGGGGCACAATTGGTGGAGGTATTGCCTGCGGATGAGTACAACGAAGCGCACTTGCCGGGCGCGATCAATATCCCGCTGAAAAAATTAGATGCGCAGAGTGTGAAGCCGCTCGATCCCGCTCGCCCCGTTATCACCTATTGTCACGACTTTCAGTGAGACATGAGCAACCGAGCCGCGTGGCGGCTCGAAAGCCTGGGCTTCTCACAAGTCTACCGCTATGCGGCAGGGAAGCTGGATTGGTTTGCCTTTGGCCTGCCTATGGTGGGTGAATTTGCCGCGATCCCCAAAGCGAGCGACGTGGTCCGTCGCGATGTACCAATTTGCCATCTAACCGACCGATTAGGTGAGGTATATCAGCGCTGTCAAGCCATCGGTTGGGCAGTGTGCCTGGTGGTGAACGAACAAAAGGTTGTGCTGGGGCGGCTCCGGCGCGAAGCTTGGAACGCCAATCCAGACACTCTCGTTGAAAACGTGATGGAAAGCGGGCCGACAACATTTCGCCCCGATAATTTTTTGGAACCGCTAGTCAAGCGTATGCGTGATAAGAAAGTGGGAAGTGTGATCATTACCAATTCGGATGGCGTGCTTATTGGACTCTTATTCCGGAAGGATGGCGAGGAACAATTGAGTCGGGATCAACCGGTAGGTGCGGCACCTCCTCGCGATAAATAATAGTACGCTTCCATCTGGATATTCCCTCAGGCAAAACGCTGAGAAACAGTGTATGCAAATCAGCCAGCGCTGCGCCGCCGGCGCGCAGGTCTTTCAACCAGGTATCGTTATCACGTGCGTTTGTCATAACAGCTGTGAAACGTAAGGAAACCCTTCATCTATATGTCATACTGCTTGACAAGTCGGCTGAAACTGACCTTACGCCCAGCCAGATCAACTTATGATGGAGCGCTCATGAACGACAAAGTGTCGGCAAAAATTCCTGCCCTTTCAACTGAACAAATGAAAGAAGTGGATCGTCTTATGGTCCAACAATTTGGCATCGAGCTGATCCAAATGATGGAAAATGCGGGTCGAAGCTTGGCTGAACTGGCGCGGCGCTTAACCGGTGGTAGAGTTCTGGGAAAGTCAATCATCGTTCTATGCGGCACAGGAAACAACGGCGGCGGAGGGATGGTCGCAGCGCGTCACCTGCACAATTGGGGCGCGCAGGCTGTCGCGCCCCGGCAGGCTCGCGGCTCGAACGGGGTGCAGGTTGTTTTAATTGGGGATGCCGCACAACTGAAAAAAGTCCCCGCGCGCCAATGGAAGATCATCGAAAAATTAGGATTAAACACCATCGCACCAGACCTCAAATCGGCTGACCTGATCTTGGATGCACTCCTCGGCTATGGTGCACAAGGCGATCCCCGCCCGCCAGTCTCAGATTGGATTGAGCGTGCCAATGCCTCGGGTGTTCCCATCCTTTCGCTGGACTCTCCATCAGGGTTGGACACAACGACAGGAGAGCCGGGCAAGCCTTGTGTCCGGGCTGAGGCGACAATGACATTAGCCCTCCCTAAAACGGGCCTGCTTACATCGCAGGCCAGGCCATTTGTCGGCAAGTTATATCTGACTGACATCGGTGTACCGCCAGAATTATATGCCGCTCCTTCACTCGGCTTCGAAGTTAATACACTGTTTGCCGAGGGTGCCATCCTTCAGGTAGTATGATGCGCCTGCCCGTCTGGGTTTCGCTTTGCCTGTCCAAACCAGTTGTGCGCCGCGCGTTGTATTCAGCTTTGATCGTAGGGACGATTTTGATTGCTATCAATCATGGAGACGCATTAATTCGCGGTGAAATTGATCCCACACGTGTCTTCAAGATTATTTTGACGATTCTTGTTCCCTATCTCGTCTCTACAATTTCGAGTGTCCTTACGATCATCGATTCGCAAAAGGATCCTCCCCATGAGTAAGCAAATCATTGTTTATAGTACCGCCTGGTGCCCGGATTGCAAATGGGCCAGCCAATGTTCTGGACTTTCCGCACAGACTACAACCATGAACACATGAGCCAGGATTCCAATGACACCGCTCCTTCCACCGCGCCAATCCGCGTTATGTGCATTTTCAAGCATCGACGTATTCACACCAGCTTTCATAGTTCGCCACTTTGCCCCGAATTACATCGTGATACATCTTTTGGATCTCACACGTGACGGGTCCGGTTTTGCCATCATTGATGGTGCGGAAATCAATTTCCCTTAAGCCGATCACTTCGGCGGCGGTGCCACATACAAAGACTTCATCCGCGATGTAAAGCTGGTCACGCGTGAAGCCTCTACGAAAAACTGCTAACTGCCGCAGGATGCGCCGTTCCTCTTCGGTGAGTAAATTCCATGAGTATTCGAATACCGCGCGGATCGAGCGATGTCGCTGAGGCACGTCGCGCCCGGTTGTGGTCAGGAAATCGATGTTACGCTCGATCTCGTGCGCGATTTCCTTTACTGACAACATCCGCACCCAGGTCGCGGCAAGTTCCAGCGCCAGCGGTAATCCCTCCACGAGCTGGCAGATACGTTTTATGGAAGAATAGTCATCCCTTGTAGGGATAAAGTCCATTTTGGTCTGTTTGGCCCGCTGGACAAATAGAGCAGCCGCGCTATTTGATTCCAGGTTTTCCATTTCAATGTGTGAAGGAACAGGCAGCCCCTGCACTTCGAATGCCCATTCAGCGCGAAGATTTAGTTGCTGGCGGGAGGTTGTCAACAGCTTAACCTGAGGAGCGTGTTCGAGAAGTTCATCCAAAAGTTCAATGCCATTGAGCAGGTGTTCCAGGTTATCCAGAATGAGCAAGATATGTTTGTCTTTGATGAAATGGAATAATTGCGCTTTCAAGTCCAGCGCGCCGGAGGGGATAAAGCCCAGTGAGTCGATAATTTCGGGAATGATAAATTCAGATGCGCTTGTGCCGACCAGAGAGACGAAACAAACACCATCATCGAAAATATCGTGCAGGCGATGCGCGACCTCCAGGGCCAGGCGCGTTTTCCCTACGCCTCCGGGACCGGTCAGTGTCAGTAAACGGCAAGAAGGGTCTTGAATCTGCTGGATGACCATGCGCACTTCATGTTCGCGTCCGATGAGGGAGGTCAAGGGAATCGGCAGATTGGCTTTGACGGGGTTGGAGCCGGGAACAGGCTTGTCCTGAGCGGAGCCGAAGGGCTGAGGCGTAGAGAGAGGCGGGAGCCGTTCGAGGTGGTCAACGGTCTTTTCCTGCCGCGCGACCTTTATGAACAGGTCATGCTGCTCTACTGGTATCTCTAAATGCTTTGCAAGCAATTCAGCAATCTGGCGTGATGGCCGACGCTCATCTGATTCGATCTTGAAGATTGCGGATACGGAACATCCCACCCGCGTGGCGAGTTCGGGCTGCGTGAGATCGAGGGCTTTCCGTCGGCGCCGGACCCAATTTCCAAAGCTGTATTCGGAGGTTGTCATTTTCACGCCCTAGAACTTGGCAAGCGTTTCCTGAATGAGGTCGTCCAAGGAGTTGGTATGGGCCATAAGTTGAATGGATTCCAGCTCTTGAGCCGACAGCTTTGATCTCAGTTGAGCGCGCAATTTTTCGGCGCGGTCTTTTGAATCCTGCCAGCTGGCGGGGTGATCGAACACAACAGTCGCCCACTCATACGCACGGGCAATGTCGCCGCGATCGGTATGTAGTTGAGCTAATCGGATCAAATTCGCCATTAGGATTGGGAATGCCTGCATTTCACGCCCGATGTGAAAAGCATCCAGCCAATAGTGTTCAGCTTCGTCTATCGCGCCCAACGCCGCGGCGGCTTCGCCGAGATAGGTGAGATAGAACGCCATATCGCCCAGCATCCCGAGATTGGCAAAGAAAGGAATACTTTTTTGCAAAAGCACTTGCGCCTCAGATGGATTTCCCTCGGCTAGTTCGACGATGCCCAAATTGCCATAGGCTGTCCCCATGTTCCAGGGATCCTCCATCGGTGTGATCAGACTCAGGCTTTCCTGCAAATATCCGCGGGCTTCCGGGTAGAGGGATAATTGCATGGCAGCAAAGCCCAGTGTATTCAGGGTGACTGCAATTAAGCGAGTATCACTGAGCGCCCGAAAGTGAGCCAGTGCCTCCTGCGCACTGGCATACGCTTCGTCATATCTTCCGGAGCCTACCAGGTTGCCGCCCTGCATCATCAATGCGTACGCGATCCGCCAGACATCACCCATTGTGCGCGCGGCAGCCAGACCTTCCCTGCCGTGTTCCAATGCCGTGGCGGTCTCACCCAGAACAGTCAATAGCGGGCCAGACAGGGATAGCACATCGGCGAGTGCTACGGGATCATCGAGCGGTCGCAGGATCATTAATCCCTGGTCGAAGCGTTCACGCGCCTGCTTGAGTTGTCCACGCCGGAAGTAGAACCAGCTCTGCAGTGATAATGCCAATCCCAGCAATTCGTGATGTTGATCACGTGTCCCGCGCAAAGCGTGGATGATGGATTCGATTCGTTCAATGCCCTCCGCATACCAGCCGCGCAGATCATAGAGCAGCAGGAAGGCGCGTAAACTTGGGTACAGGGTGGCAAAACGGCTTTGAGTGATGGACCACTCCCAGGCTGCCCGGAGGTTATCAATCTCTGCTGTCAGTTCTCGCAGAGCCTCACGTTGCCTCGCGCCTTTCAGTTGGGTTTCGTGTTCACCCCAAAAGGCCAGATAATAGGCGGCATGCCTGTCCCGCGCGGACATCTTGTCCTGCGGATCCTCGCGAAGACGGATGGCGGCATATTGTCGCACTAATTCGTGCTGGTCATAACGTCCGGGTTCGTGGCGGCGGATGAGCGATTTACTCACAAGGGATGACAATAAAGGCAGGGTTGCAGCGGCCACCTGTTCCGCTGCTTCGCGTTGAAAACCACCTTGAAGTATGGAAAGGTTCTTGAGCACAACCTGCTCTTCGAGGGAGAGCAAATTCCACGAATATTCAAAAACAGCATGCAGGGAGCGATGCCGCTCTGGAATATCCCTCTTTGTGCTGGCAAGAAAATCCAGGCCTCGTTCGATCTCTGCCGCGATCTCCCGGCATGAAAGTGTATTAACCCAGGTGGCAGCCAGTTCCAGTCCCAGCGGCAGCCCTTCCACAAGCTGGCAGATGCGCGCAATGGCATGCAGGTCTTCAGGCGTGGGCGTGAAGTTCACATTGACCTGATTTGCCCGTTGGAGGAATAAGGCCACGGCGCTGTTCGACTCCACGCTATCCAATTCAATGTTCGGGGGAACAGGCAAACCCTGCACTTCGAATACCCATTCCGTGCGCAGGTTCAATTGTTCACGGGAGGTGGTCAGCAGCTTGACATTGGGTGCATATTCCAGCAGCTCATCCAGCAGTTCGATGCCGTTGAGCAGGTGTTCCAGGTTATCCAGGACAAGCAATATCTGCTTCTCCTTGAAGAAGTTAAACAATTGTGCTTTCAACTCGATTGTGCCTGAGAAGGAGAATCCCAACGCATCGGCAATCGCAGGGATGATCAACTCGGAAGCGCGCGTGCCAACGAGTGAAACAAAACAAGCACCCTGATCGAATCTATCTCGCAGTTGATGCGCCACCTCCAGCGCCAGGCGCGTCTTGCCAACACCACCGGGGCCGGTCAGGGTCAACAGTCGGCAGGCAGGGTCCTGGACCTGCCGGATGACCATGCGCAGTTCATGTTCACGTCCGATTAGAGACGTTAACGGAAGCGGCAGATTGGGCTGGAGTAGATTAGAAAGGGAATCAGGCTGGGGCGTGGAAAGAGACGGGGCAGGTTCAAGGTGGTCAACGGTCTTTTCCTGCCGTGCCACTTTCAAGAACAAGGCACGCTGGTCGGGTGGAATCTCCAAATGTTCTGCCAGCAATTCTGCAACCTGGCGCGAGGGGCGGCGTACATCGGATTCAATCTTGAATATCAACGAAAGAGAACATCCCACGCGCTGGGCGAGTTCCTGCTGCGTTATATCCAGCGTTTTGCGCCGGCGTTTGATCCAGCTTCCGAATGAAGTGTCCACGTTGATTAATTCTAATATCAATTTCCGAATATCGGGGACAAATTTGTGCTACTTTTTGTCCAGTGAAATGTATGGGATAGTGACACCAATTCCACGGAAAAAAGACTACAGTATAGGCTAGTCACTGTTGCGCCGACCATTATCTATTATAAAGCAACCCGCTTTAGAAATATCAGTGACTGAGGATCGTGCCATGAGTTCCAGATACATACCCCCACTGTCCAAGTTATCCCTGATCAGGAAAGCTGCCCAGGGAGATTTGGAGGCATTCAACCAGTTGGTATTGGAGTATCAAAGCCTGGCCTATAACCATGCCTATGCGCTGCTAGGCGACAAGGCTAGAGCCGAAGATGCAACCCAGGATAGTTTCATCCGGGCATTCCAGAACCTAAGCAGCTTTCGCGGCGGCTCCTTCCGCGCCTGGCTGCTCAAGATCGTAACAAATATGTCTTACGATTTTATGCGCCGGACGAAACGACACCCGACTGAGCCTTTATTTCCTGAGGATGAATACGGGGAAGAAATGGAGTCCCCAACCTGGCTTGCCGACCCAGGTCCATCCGTCGAGGCAACTGTGGAACAAAAGGAATTTTCAGACGGCATCTATCAACTGCTGGATGAACTGCCTGACGTATACCGCAGTGTGATCACGCTTGTCGATCTCTATGAACTTGATTATAGTGAGGCCGCTGAAATCCTAAAAGTACCCATAGGAACTGTAAAAAGTCGTGTGGCTCGCGCACGGCTTCAAATGAAGCAAAAACTGCAAGGCAATTATGAATACGCCAGCAAGTTGGGCACGCCTGAAGCAAGATTAGCAATGTAACGGATGGGCAAACAGAGGCAGAATACCAAGTGGCGATGATGCAAAAGACCCCTGAAACATATTGAATTCAGGGGTCTTCGTTTTGGCAATGACTGGATATTGCCTCAATCCAAATGGCAAGGAAGTCGCCACAATTTGGCGCGACCTTGCTCTGGCTGAAAACTGGTCAGCACTTTATCAGCTCATGGGCGTGGACGTGGCACAGGGCGCCACGCCAGAATGGGTCACCCGGCTGATGCGGTACTCATCGGTACGCAAAGCGCGGCAGGGCTGAAGGAAAAGTCATGTGATGAGCCCGCCGTTTTCCTCCAGCGACTGGTCATCTGACCCACCGGAGGCGGGTGGATCCATAAAGTGTTCGGCGGCTTCCTGCTTGACGACCAACTGCCAGGAGTTTTCCGGCGCACCTTCCCCAGGATAGGGACTCATTTCATTAATGATGAATTTCTTGTTGTCGAGCTCAGGTATGGCGATGGGCAATTGAGCGCGAAAAGCTTCCTGATAGAGCAAGGCTTCTATATCCGTCAAAACAACAGCCAGTTTAAAGCTGGATTGAGACTCAAATATCTTCAAATCACTTCCTCCCTATGGATTATAAATCAAGCCGCTGCCCATCCTGCCAGCGACTCTAATCAATCACCGCATGATGGGTACGACCATGATGAATCCAACAGGATAGGACGAGGACCAGCAGGGAAAATCTCGTCACGGCCCGAGCAGAAATTTCGCTGCAAAGGATTTATAATAGTTTTACCAATAAGCAAAGATGCAGAATTAGACGGAATGGTTCTGCTTAAGACATAGCCCGGCGGCCCGCTCGAAAGATTGTGTACCCGACAGGTAAGCAATGCAATTAGACCAGATTTATTCCACTTATGATTGGAAAGAAAATCGGGGAGTAGATAAGTTCAAATATTGCCCGTTGTGCGGCACACAGTTAATACAAGAACAAGTTGCCCAAAAAATAAGACCGCTTTGCCCTAATTGCGGTTTTATCTATTTCCGAAACCCTTTTCCGACGGTGAGTGTTCTGGTTACCCACAATAACAAGATACTCCTGGGAAAACGATTGGGAGAACCAGGCAAAGGTAGATGGGCTCTACCAAGCGGTTATATTGAGTTTGAAGATGATTTTCTTAGCGCAGCCATTCGAGAAGTCAAAGAAGAAACTGGACTAGATATTGAGATCGTATCTATCCTGAACGTTCAATCAGCTTTTCTACCGCTCGAATTTCATTTTTTAGGAATCTATCTGCTCGCGCAGGTAAGAGGCGGCAGACTTAATCCGGAAGACGATTTGGAAGATGTGAATTGGTTCTCTTTATCCGGGACGCTGCCCGAAATGGCTTTCCCACCAGATGTTGACCTCATTCAGGCGTATTACAATGGAGAAGTCGAAAGCATAAAGGTCAAAAGGAAATTGGGTTCGGATGCCGAGTGAAAGCCGCCGAACACCACGCGCGGTCCCTACGCTTCGCTTCGGTCGGGCGGCAGTCCTGCTCTCCAATCGAAACAACGCCCGCCCAGCCGCCGCTACCGCAATCCATTGGGTACTACGCCATACGCTACTGCATGCTGTATCCCCATAGACGTCATTGAAAAGCGGATGTATATTGAAATTGAAGTCGGAGTTTTGGTTCTCAGATCAAGGAATCTCTTTTGGATCATGTCTCATCTACATTAACAGGCTCGATAGCGTTGGATATTGCCATCGTGTTCATCCTGGTCCTGGCAAATGCCTTCTTTGTGGCCTCTGAATTTGCGCTTGTCTCCGTGCGCAAGACACGTATCGACCAGCTCACTGCCGAAGGCAACAGCGCAGCGGCTGTGGTCCAGCGTGCCGTGCGTGACCTTGACCGCTACATTGCAGCCACACAGGTTGGCATTACCCTCGCTTCGCTATTACTGGGTGGGCTTGGCGAACAGACGTTGGAACCACTTCTAACTCCCCTTTTCATCTGGGTACCGGAGGAATGGCGGGGTATCACACGCACAGCGCTGGTGGCAAGCTTTGCGTATTTCATTATGACGGCTCTGCACGTGATCATCGGCGAATTGATGCCCAAGTCCATCGCCCTCCAAAGAGCCGAAAGAACCGCCCTCTGGATCGGCCGCCCCATGGCAATCTTCGCGGTGTTATTCTCCCCTCTGATCTGGATGCTCAACGGCATCGGCAATTTTCTCTTGCGCTTATTGGGCTTTCATGCTGCCGAAGGCCACAGCCAGGTCCATTCTCCAGAAGAACTCGATATGATATTTACAGAGTCCCACAAAGGCGGGGAGATCAATCAGACCGAGTTCGAGATCTTGCATCGCGTGGTCCGGTTCTCAGATACGACCGCGCGCGCCATCATGGTGCCGCGTCTGGAAATGCAGACTCTCCCGGTGAGGATCACACGCAGCGAATTAACTAGTTTCTTGCAAGACCGGCCCCACACGCGCATTCCGGTCTATCAGGATTCATTGGATGACATTCTTGGCATCATCAACTCCAAGGATTTGGAGCATCTGAACAACCGGGAACTTTCTCAGGAATTGGAGCAATGGAAGACAGCCGTTTCTCGTAAAGACAACGGTCGCCACGCACTGGATAGCAGCCAGGGAACGGATGAGAAAATACTGGATTTAACGCCGTTGGTGGTCGAGGCGGCCTTTGTGCCTGAAACGATCCGGATCGATAGATTGCTTACAGAGCTCAAGAAACATCGCCAGCAGATCGCCATTGTCATAGACGAATACGGAGGCACGGCGGGGCTGGTTACGCTGGCAGACTTGCTGGAAGAGGTCTTTGGGGACCTGCCCGATGAAGCCGGTGAAACAGAACCGGAGATTTTGAAGCGAGCGGATGGCAGCGTCCAACTGGCAGGGCGCGTAAGCATAGACGAAGTGAATGAACTCTTTGGCTTTGGCTTTCCCTCGGATGAGGCTGTTACGATGGCGGGCCTGGTCCTCAATGCGTTGGGCCGGACTGCCTCCGTGGGGGATGAAGTGGAAATCCACGGCCTTCGTATGCGCGTTGAGAAGGTTGACCGTTTTCGTATCGAAACCCTGAGTCTGTTCCTCCCGGCGGGCAAGGCAGATGGAGCGCTGCCTTCTGATCAAGCTCATTAGTGGTTAAGATGAAAAGCACTTCCAGTAATCATGACGAATCGCGTATGATGATCATTGAGGATTGCCTGCATTCGGTGCCTTCCTTGAGACAAAACAGTTTTTCTCCTTCCCATTGATCTGGATTGTGGTGGGTCTGGCAGCTCATCAGCACGACTGTCATTCTGGCTATCAATCCATGCGAGTCTTTGTTTCAACATGACACCATGCGGGGTCATCGCTTTTGGCACATGCCCATAAGGAGCTGAGAAATGAATGTGGACCATATGACATATCAAGCATTGCCATTTCCCATGGAACGGCAGGTAACGATTCAGGGTGGGCGTCTCGCGTCGCGGAAACATACAATCTATGCTTTGATCGAAGTGGATATAACTACACCGCGCCGCCTGATCCATGAACATAAAGCGCGTACCGGCGAAGCACTTTCTTTTACTGCGTTTGTGATTGCCTGTCTCGGCAAAGCCATAGACCAGAACAAGAAGATGCACGCCTACCGCGACTGGCGGAATCGACTCATCATCTTTGATGAAGTAGATGTGAACACAATGGTTGAAGTTGAAGCAGATGGACGAAAAAGGGTCATACCCCATTGGGTTCGCGCGGTGAACAAGCGGACGTTCAGAGACATTCACGCGGAGATTCGCACGACCCAAGCCAAGCCGGAACAGACCCGGGAATTTGGCGTCAAATGGCTTGGTCTTTTGCCTACATTTGCGTGGGACATATTCTTTTGGTTCATTTTCAAGAACCCTCCTTGGTTAAAAAAGAGCTTTGGCACGGTCGGTGTGACCTCGGTCGGAATGTTTGGGAAAGGCAGTGGCTGGGCCATTCCGTTCGGTGTCCATACGCTTGATGTTGCACTGGGTGGTATTGCTGAGAAGCCTGGCGTGATCGATGGACGCATCGAGATTCGCGAATACCTGTGCCTGACACTTTGCTTCGATCATGACATTATTGACGGTGCTCCGGCTGCACGGTTTACCCAGCGCTTCAAAGAATTAATTGAGAGTGGTTACGGATTGGTAGATCTCATGGCGGA
>DASWKT010000384.1:0-2028 GCA_036396515.1 Anaerolineales bacterium
TCAAATATATTGCTCACGCCGCCGTCTCGAAGATGCCGCGCAGCGGTACCGGCGGCGATTACTGACAAATTCCAGCGCCGCCCCCTACGGGGACTGCCGCTTTGCGGCGTACGCGACACTCGATTTGCTTGGCAAATCGCCTGCGTGTGCCTTGCTTAGCAAATCATGCAGGTGCAGGATGGTGGTGGGAGAATGAGCAGGGGATCTTAGCTGTAAAGAACACGTAAGAAGGACGATGGCATTCTCTTGAAAATTGAAGTATGGTAAACTTCGACAGACATACATTCAGGAGACTTTCTATGGCAAAATCTCGCTCTGACCTGATGGTTGAGCGCCTGCGCAATATGCAAGCCGCTGCCCCCGATATTGAAGCCTCGGCTGTCGTTTCAGTAGATGGGTTGATCATGGCTTCGGCCCTGCAACAAGGTGTTGAGGAAGACCGCGTCTCGGCCATGTCCGCCGCGATGCTCAGCCTGGGTGAACGCATTTCAAATGAACTGGGACGCGCGGGTCTGGAGCAGGTTTACATCAAGGGCCATGATGGCTCCATCGTATTGACTTCCATCGGCGAGGAAGCAGTTCTGACCGCGCTGGCCCGACATGATGCTAAACTGGGCATGATCTTCCTGGAGATGCGGCGTGCCGCGGAAGACCTTGTCAAACTGGTTGGATGAAGACAAAAATCATCAAGGACCTCACACAGTACGAAATCCCCGATGGGGAGGGCTTCAACGCCCTCCCCATCGCCTTTTTATGTCATGGCGCTACGCGCGAAGAAAATCTAAGAGGTAAGAAATGACGACAAAATATTTATTCTTTACCGGCGGTGTTGTTTCGTCGGTTGGCAAAGGCGTGACCGCCGCAGCGATGGGACTGCTCCTAAAGGAACGCGGTTTCAAGGTGGCAGTGCAGAAACTGGACCCGTATATCAATGTCGACCCCGGCACAATGTCACCCTATCAGCATGGAGAAGTCTATGTCCTGGATGACGGCGCGGAAACAGATCTTGACCTGGGGCACTACGAACGATTTATTGACATCCGCCTGAGCCGCGTCAGCAACTTCACCAGCGGCCAGGTCTACGCGGAGATCATCAGCAAGGAGAGGCGCGGTGATTTCCTGGGGGGGACCATCCAGGTGATCCCGCATATTACGAACGAGATCAAGCGCCGCGTGGGATTGGTTGGCAAGGTGACGGGTGCGGATATTGTCATCGTTGAGATCGGCGGGACGGTCGGGGATATTGAGTCACAGCCATTCCTTGAAGCGCTGCGGCAACTCCGCAATGAGGTCGGTCGCGAGAACGTGTATTTCATTCATGTGACGTGGCTTCCATACATTGGCGCGACCGGCGAGATCAAGACCAAGCCTACCCAGCACTCCGTAGCGGCATTGCGCTCGATCGGTATCTCGCCCAATATGATCATTGCCCGTTCAGATTACCCGGTGGATCAAGAACTTTGCGAAAAGATCGCGCTATTCTGTGACGTGGAGAAACAAGCCGTTGTACCCATGGTAACGAGCGACGTTTTGTATGAAGTGCCTTTGTTGCTTGAAAGAGCAGGTGTCGGCGATTATCTCGTTGAAAAACTTGCGATGAAAGCCACACGCAAACCGGATATGAAACCCTGGGAAAAGCTGGTGGAGCGCGTGAGGAAGCAAAAGCCTACCGTAAGGGTTGCACTGGTTGGAAAATACGTCGAACTGCAGGACGCGTATATGTCCGTACGTGAGGCGCTCAAACATGCGGGGCTGGCCAACGATGTGGAAGTGGACATCGGCTGGGTCCATTCCGCTGACCTTGAAAAAGACAAAGGCTGGGACATCATTCAAAATTCGGATGGCATCGTCGTGCCTGGTGGGTTCGGATCGCGCGGCATCGAAGGCAAGATCATGGCAGCGCGTTATGCGCGTGAGAAGCAGGTACCCTATCTGGGTCTGTGCCTGGGAATGCAAGTGATGTGCATTGACTTCGCGCGCGGCGTGTTAAATCACGAAGACGCGAATTCATCGGAATTCGACCGCGGC
>DASWKT010000385.1:0-3937 GCA_036396515.1 Anaerolineales bacterium
ATGCGCGAGCATAAAACCCCGGACTTCACTGCCAGTGGGCCACTGACTCGCAAGTAATTCTGCAACTTAACAATGCTAACTCCGAATCCAAATAACCAATGATAAGGAAAGGCAAACGATCATGATTTCAAGAATTTTGAACCAGCATGGCGCAGCCAGATTGTTGACTGCACTCGTATTAATCGTGGTCATGCTCTTTGTGAGCACAGGTTTAACAGCCCAAGCGCGCTCGGAGCAGGATAAGTCCAAGAAGGATTTGGTGGGAACCTGGCGGATGACGATTACGCCCTACGATTGTGCAACGGGTGCGGAGCGACCAGCATTCCGGAGCATGCTTTCTTTCGAAGAAGGCGGAACTTTGACTGAAGCTGCCTTGAGCCCGGCGTTCCAGCCCGGCCAGCGCGGTCCCGGCCATGGCATTTGGAATGCCACTGGAGATCACACTTATGACGTGGTATTTGAGGCATTTATCCTCTTCACCACGGCGCCCAATCCGCCAGCCCCGGGCTTCCAGATGGGAGTGCAGAGGGTTACAACGACAATCGAGGTCAACGGTGACCAATCCACCGGCCTTGCCTCCGTTGAGTTCTTCGATGTTGGAGGCAACCTGGTATCGAGTGCTTGTACCAAAGCAGTTGGCGAACGGATGGAGTAGCGCCTGAGCAAGCGCCGATAGATAATTCAGGGTGGCGGGTGGATATACATACCGCCACCACCTTTTGCTGAAGTCTGCTCGATGCATATGTACTTAGATGCTAAATTTGGCAGCCAAACCTCAATGGGACCTTCGCCCCGTTCAACGCGAATGTCAGCTGCCCATAACAATCTGACGTAGGCTTGCTCGGCTTCTCGGGGCACATTTCAAAATGACCCATCCTGATATGCAGGATGGGTCATATGTGTTTTCAAATTCTTCCATATACTGTGTGAGTATTCACTCTCAGGTTTGCTGACTAAAACTATTGGGGAGCGGACGCGAGGGCAAATATACGTCCTACACGATTTACATCCAATTGATTATTTTGCTTCCAGACCCAGCGCGGGGATCGGTGCGAGATCCTTGCTGTATAACCAGCTATCGAAGAACGCACTCAGTTCCTTCCCACTTACTTCTTCTGCCACATTGATAAAGTCTGCAGTGGTGGCGTTACTGCCTTTATACTCTTCATGATATGTTTTCAAAATTTGAAGGAAGACCTCATCACTCACTTCAAGCCGCAAAGCGTGCAGACCCAGCGCGCCCCAGTAATAAACACCCGGATTGAACAGTTCGTCAGCGGGCGGTTCTCCCGGCGGTGACATGTGTTCCCGGTTTTCGAGGACAAAAGCATACAACCTTTTGATCCATTCATCCAGTGCTTCTCGTCCTTCCGTATGTTCGATCCACAAACCTTGTGCGTACGTGGCAAAACTCTCGTTCAGCCAGATGTCACGCCAATCCGCCAGGCTAACACTATCCCCAAACCACTGGTGTGCCAACTCATGCGCGATGACCTGTTGGGTATCCTCCATATGATTTGTGTCAATCATATCCATCCCGAATATAGACATGGTTTGAGTCTCCAGGGCTGCACCGAAATCCGTATCCATCACCAGAGCACCATAGACTTCGAATGGATAGGGCCCGAAGATATCGCTAAAGTAAACGAGCATCTCATCCTGGCGTTCAAAAGGTTTGTGGATGTCTTCAGGCAATCCGGTTGAATAATAATTCCGGATGGGAATGCCGTTCTCTGCCTGCGAAGTTTCAAGATCGAACTCGTCAATGTTGACCGTGGCGAGATAGCTTGCCATCGGCTCACGCGCTTCAAACAGGAAGGTAGTGGTTATCCCATTGTCAATAGTTTCAGTTAGTACGCCGTTCGCCGCGACTTCAAACGGCTCAGGTACAATCACGCGGAAGGTGTAGGAGGCTTTATCCAGTGGATGATCGTTGACAGGATAAAAACTCGCAGCGCCATCGGGCTCGCTCAATACGAAACTGCCTCCCTCAAATGTTACCCAGCCTGTTTGAATGGGAAGAGCCGCGGAACTCCTCTTTACCGGTGAACCTTGATATTGAACTTCAACAGTAAATGATTCATTTTCAGACAGCGCCGTCGAAGGTGTGATAGTCAGTTCTTGTCCACTACGTCTAAAGTCCGCGGGTTGTCCATTTACTATGATATTGGTTATTTCAAAGCCGATGAAATCCAAGTTGAAACTGCCCAAATTCTGAGTCGCTCTGGCCTTAATGGTGGTAATGCCATCGAGATCACTTGTCGCTACGTTATTAACCGTCAAATCCAGCGTGTAGTGCTGAACGTCATAGCCACCATTGCCAAAATTGGGATATAGCGAGTCACCAATTCCGGGAGCACCTCGGTTCGCTTTAATATCCGGCGTCGCTGAGGGCTCTGGCACTACTGTTGTTGGCGGTACAACTATGAAGGTGGATGTTGCTTTTCCACTGCATCCGGCTAACAAGATCAAAATGATGGGTATAGAAACAAACAATTGATAAAGTTTCAAGCGGCGCATAAATTTCTCCTTTACAGAGTATGAAGAACCCCCAGATTTTATAAATCAACCCCATCTTTGTTCTCACTCGCAATCATTTGCGGATGCTGACGCTTGCGCGCAAGGGTCCGCCTTATAGCAGGTAAACGTATCGCGAATAGAATTGCCACATATGCAGCATATAGGAAAACCCAATCCTTGATATCGCGTTCCAGCCAGAAGTAATGCAACACACTTAATGGCACTGCGAAATACACGAGACGATGCAACACTTTCCAGCGTCTGCCCAACCGTTTTTGCCAGCCATTCGTAGAGGTCAGTGCCAGGGGAATCAGCAATGCGAATGCCAGCAGTCCAACGCTCATGGCGCGGCGTTCGCCGATATCCCGCAGGATCAAGGCCCAGTCAAAATAGTTGCTGAGCCAGGCGTATGCGAGCAGATGCAAGGCAATGTAGCAAAAACCATATACGCCCAATGGACGGCGGATGGGTTTCAGATTCGTTTTGCCAGATACGATGCTGATGGGGGTGATGGAAAAGGAAGCGACGAGAAACGCCATCCCCACCGCGCCAAAGCGGATGACCAGGTGCCGGTCCAGGACAATCGGCAGGGTGCCTGTGATGTATTCATAGCCGGTAAGTGCTAATGGCACAGCTGCTATAACATGTACCAGTATGTTTCGCCATGCTGGAGAGCGCCTCATCATGTGTACTTAGAAACTTTGCCCGAAATCCTCTGCAAAATCGCGCCAGACGCTGTGGATGTGGGTGCCGCGATTGCGCGAGTTGTCGTGTTCCAGCAAAAAGGTGGGACCCTGCAAACGGTAATAGTGCGGGCGCTGGGCTTCGAGCGGCCCGGCCCAGGCGAAGGTAATGTTCTCGAAACCTGCGGCCCTTAGTCGGTCCAGGTGGGAGGCGGCGACCAAATCGGGCAGGGTATCGAGATATTTGTGGATGATCTCCATGACAAGCGCCTGCCGGTTCGCGTCCAGAACGGATGTGGGGATGCCGATATTTTCCAGGGGAGCCACGTAAGCCTGATTCTGCGTGACGTGGCGTCCGAGCGTATCCCGTTGAAAAATGGCGCTGGCGCGCTGAGATTCGTCCAGAGAAGTGACCAGTTCGCGCGCCGCCCATTCCTCGCGTTCCATCGCTTTCAGGCCGGCGTTGTTGACCGTGGGCCAAGCACCGAGGAAGAACGGGGTGACTGAGAGTTTGCCGTTGATGACGTTGAAACGGCGCGAAAGATGGTGCCCTTCCCATCTCCAACCCCAGGGCTCAAGGCCGGGCGTGCCGAAGACGGTCACGTAATAGAGCTCGGGGTCGTTGCCCAGGTCGTTTTGCAGGGAGATGATGTCCAGCGACTTCTGCATCCCATAAGCGGACAGGCTGGTCTGTAACAAGGCCATGGCCGCGTCGCGCTGGGACGTTCCCATAT
>DASWKT010000386.1:0-4704 GCA_036396515.1 Anaerolineales bacterium
TTCTGTCCGCCCGTCTACGCCAGCGGCTCCAGCCGGACGCCCGCATGTGGTCCCGCGCTGGGCCGTCTTTATGGACGGAAAGATCTATTACGATGGCAGCCCCGAGACCCGCCACGCGCGCAATATTGAATCAAACCCCAATATCTCTGTGAATCTCGAAAGCGGCACGGAAGCCATTATCCTTGAAGGCACATCTGTTCCAGCAGAAAAACCCTCTCCTGAGTTAGGACAGAAACTCTCGCAGGAGTACAAGAAAAAATACAAAGACTTCGGATACACGCCTGAACCCAATGCATGGGATGAAGGCGGGCTATTTGTATTCACTCCCCGGCAGTGCATCGCATGGTCAAAGTTCAATGAAGATCCAACGAAGTTTGTGTTTGAAACGGAGTAATGACGATGATCACAAGAATGTGGCATGGCAGGGTGCCCTCCTCAAAAGCAGGCGCGTATCGAGAATTCCTAAACACCCGAGCCATCTCAGATTATCGATCAGTGCAGGGCAACCTCAGTGTCCATATTCTCGAACGGAAAGAGGGCGATATCACCCACTTTATTACGCTTACCTTCTGGAAAGATATGGACTCTATCAGAGCTTTTGCAGGCGATGATGTGGATGCCGCGAAATATTATCCTGAAGACCAGGATTTCCTCCTGGAATTCGAACCCAAGGTCGTACACTATGAAGTGGTGGGACAATCATAGATGTGGCTTTATATTATTCAAGGCATTGGCTATGGATTCGCCGCGGCAGTTCAACCTGGGCCTTTTCAAACGTACCTCATCTCCAAGACATTAAGCAAGGGCTGGAAACGGACTTTCCCCACTGCCCTGGCTCCCTTGATAAGCGATGGGCCGATCATCGCACTTTGCGTTCTCGTGCTCAGTCAGGTTCCGGCGTGGCTTCAACGCTTTCTTTATATCGCCGGAGGATCATTTATTTTGTATCTTGCCTATGGCGCGTACAGGGCCTGGAAGAATTTTGATTTGAACATTTCTGCAGCAGAATCAGCCACTCATCCCGGCATCATCAAAGCCGCGCTGGTCAACATGTTAAACCCCAATCCTTATCTCTACTGGACTCTGGTCACGGGTCCAATCCTTTTGACAGGCTTGCGCGAGACTCCCGCCAATGGAGTGGGGTTTATCGCTGGTTTCTTTGCATCTCTCATTTTCACTCTGAGTGCAATCGTTCTTGTATTTGGGACTGCAAGACAATTCGGGCCAAAAGTGAACCGCGCCTTGCTTGGGGTTTCTGCCATTGCCCTATTTTGCTTTGGCTTGTATCAGTTGTGGCGGGGAATAGTGGGTCCATAGTAAAGATCATTTGCGCCGTATCACTCGCCTGCAATGGCAGCCCAATTCTGATAACCTGATGCTTCGAAAATCTGGTGAGCTTTCTGCAAATGTATTGCACACTCAGGGTCGTCGACAGGCAGATTTTTACCGAGTAATAATTCAGCCCGACCTTCTTCATAGGTGATCGGAAAAGTATGTGCCTTCTCGGCCGCAGCACGCCAGAACTGATAGGCCTTCTCGCGCTGGTTGTGATGCCATTCCCATTGACCTTTGTAGCGCTCCAACGCAGGGCCGCCAATCGAAAAGACGCCTACATATTTCTTCAAGTTCTTGATCGCCAGCTTTGCATATTTTTCAATCTCAGCTGGCTCAACGTTCGGCACGCTATTCTTCTGCGCTTCTTCGAGAGCGAGGAAGGTTATTTCTGCAAGGTGCGAATGGATCAAGTAAGCGGAAAAGTCCACCACAGAGGCCTTGGCGAATTTATCCAGCGCGGCCTTCACAGAATCCCAAACACCGTCCCGTTCAACTTTGAGCCACATGGCCAGCCACATGGCGCTCCGCACAATATATTCAGGTACATCTCCAACCCAGCTCTTTTCAGAAAGTGCAAGGCACTTCTGGGCACTTGCGATACAGCCATCGAAATCGCCCGTCCACACCATCGCTGTACAATCCATCTGATAGGCAAACGCAATATGAATAGGGTTTTCGCGGCGCCTGGCAACTTCCCACATGCGTTCGTTATAAGACGCCCATAAGTTCGGTCCACCTTCCAACAATGTATTAATTCCGAGATATGCGATCGCCTCACCTGCTTGACGATGATCGCCCAGTTCATTACAAATGGCAAATGCCTTTTCAATTAAGTCTTTCACTTCCTGCCACTGGCCGTTCCCGCTCGCTACCGCACACAATGATATAGCACCCATTACAAAGGAATTTGGGTGATCTATCTTTCGGCCAAGAGTTATCCAGCGCTCCTTGTAATACTGGGATTGTGAATGTAGCGGAATAAAACCTGCCACCGCACTTACGGTCGCGTACGCCGACCATAACTCAGGCGTATCCTTCATCGTTTCGGCCACATTCAAACCTGCCAGCACGCCAAACAACATCGGCAATGGATTCGGATCGCCGTTCAGGAACTGCACCACCGCCACTGAGTGGCTAAGCCGGGCAATCTCCAGACGGATCTTTTCTTCGGTAGGATCCAACTCTTTGCCGCGATAACGATTCGGCCAAAGACGATGTCCTGTCTGACGCGCGACCTGCCTTAGAACACCAGCGATCATGCCCAAGTCCGAGTCTGGGATGGGTAGTCCAAGCATCGCCAATGCTTTGAAGATATAATCTTTCGCTTCGGCAAGTTTCCCCAATCCCAGATAAGCATCCCCAATTTTGCGATGCCACTGCCCAAGACGCAGCTTATCCACTCTTTCCACGTCTGCAAGGCGAAGCACTTCGCTGAAGAACTCGACGGCCTCCGCGTTCGCGAAGTTATTAAGCGATTGGTCACCCGCCTTTTCCAGATACTCAATGGCTTTATTGACGACAACTTCACGTGGGGGTGCCTCAGGCATGTTTGCCGCCTGTGTCCAGTGATAGGCGAGCAAAGTATAGTATGACTCGATATCCTGTTGGTAATTCTGTTCGATCCATTCTGCCACCGCCTGATGCAACTTGCGGCGCTGTGAGAACAACATCAAGTTATAGGCCACTTCCTGCGTGACAGCATGCTTGAAGATGTATGCCAAATCGGGCACCTCAGATTCGATCTGAGTCAGCCTCAAACGTGTCAATCCATCCATGTACATGCCAAGCTGATCCCTGTCGGTTTCAATGGGATGGATTGCTTCGAGCACGCGATATGCAAAAATGCGCCCGATGACGCTGGCCACCTTCAACGTCAACTGCTGTGAAGGGTTCAGACCATCAATTCGGCTTGTGATGGCAGCCTGAAGGTTATCGGGCAACGTCACCGCTTCCAGGCCGTCAAAGCCAGGTGCCAGGCGGCATTCATCTCCCTCTATAACAATCGCACCCGAGTCTCGCAAGGCATATGCCAGTTCCTCTGCGAAGAATGGATGTCCCTCCGATTTTTCACGGATCAACCTGCCTGTCTCCACGGGCACAGACTTAACCCCCAGCCGCTGACAGACAAGCTCTTCCACATCATCAAGAGTCATCATATCCAGTTTTACGAATTTGATATCAGAACGCTCCGCCAGGTCTTTGAACTGTTGAGGCACGGGCCGCGAAAGTGGACGTGTGTCCACAACCAGTAATAAGGGGCGCACTTTTTGATAGACATCGGCGAGCAGAGTCCATGAAGCCGAATCGAACCAGTGCAGATCCTCCAGGGCCACCAGTATGGGAGATTGATCCGCTTCGTGCTGCAAAAGCTGTACAAGCAGGTCACGGATATTACTGCCCCGTACTTCACCGGTCATAGCCAAAGTAAATTCGTTCTCAGGGATCGTGACCGGCAATACTACGCTCAATAATGGCGCGGAACGTGTAAACTCAGGGTCAATCTGGTTCAACTTTTCAAGGACTGCCTCACGCACGGCAGCGCGATCCTCATCGGAGAGTTGGGGTTTATTGACGAGTTCTTCAATTCCGAACACTCGATTGAATATAGGCCGCCATGCAAAGTATGGGCTGTTCTTTTCAATCGAATTCCCTTCACCAAGGAACGACCTCACTTGCGAAACCTGCGCCTGATGCAAAAGTTCCTCCACCAGACGCGTTTTGCCGATACCCGCCTCTCCATGCAGAATGATCGCCTGAAAAGGCAGCCCGCGTAGCAGTTCATGCAGAGAACCAACGAGCAAAGCCTTTTCTTCCCTGCGACCGATCAGTTCGGTCTGCTGGCGAATCACCGCGCTCTTTTCCTGAACCGGGTGGAAAATATCTAGCAGCTCGCTTCTGCCTTTTATAGATTGTGCCGGGAGCATCTCGAATTCAACCCGATCCGTGGCGGCTTCATATGTGGCGCGGTCACATAAGACGGGTATGCCTTCACGCTCAATGATCTCACCCTGCAGGCTTGCAATACTCATTAAACGGGCCGCGAGGATGACAGGGTTCCCAAGGAAGGTATATACACGGCGATCATCGTTTCCGACCAAGCCACAAAACACACGGCCCGTGGTAATGCCGATCGAACTGCGGATCCCTAATGATTTCAATTCAGTTCGTATCATCAACGCAGCCCGGATTGCGCGTACAGGATCATCGCTGTGCGCCAGCGGTGGTAGTCCAAATGCCGTATCGATCATAATGCCCTTGTCATCCTGGCTGATCTTATTAAGACTGCCCTCAAAACGATAGATCATCCGTTGGATAGCACGTATCAGGTCTTGAGCCATCTCCAGTGAGCTTATCTGCGAGGGGTCAATC
>DASWKT010000387.1:0-4214 GCA_036396515.1 Anaerolineales bacterium
GCTCGCTGGATAAAGGATGACGAGGATGAGGGTTCTCCATCGCGAGGTGGAGCCAACTACCCGCCCCCTCCCCTTTTAGGAGAGGGCTGGGGTGAGGTAGGAAAATCGACAGATCAGCGGAAGCCCTCCGGGTGTACCATCGCCCGATTCTCTTCCCTCCGAAATAAAACCTTGTGACAACGCCGCCTGAGCAATCGAGCGGACAAAAAAGCAGGGAATGGCAACAATGTGTCATTGCGAGCGCCAAAGGCGCGTGGCAATCTCCTCCAAAGCGTGAGATTGCTTCGTCGCAGCGAGCGCTCCTCGCAACACTTGCGCCTGCACGATTTGCCAAGCAAATCGAGTGCAGGTGTGACAAATTTAAACTTTCGGAGGAACCCATGTGTGGAATCGTCGGATATATCGGGCCGCGTGATGCGACCCCGATCATACTTAACGGCCTCAAGAGGCTCGAATACCGCGGCTATGATTCAGCCGGGCTCGCGATTGCAATCGGCGACCAGCTTGAAGTGCGGAAAGACGCGGGCAAGTTATCCCAATTAATTGATCTGGTAGGCAAATCTCCCATTAGCGGCGCGCCAGGCATCGGTCACACGCGCTGGGCGACGCATGGCGCGCCCAATGCGATCAACGCGCATCCGCATCTCGGCCAGACAAAACGAGTCGTGGTCGTGCAGAACGGCATCGTTGAAAACTTCCTTGAACTGAAGGATGAATTGATGGCGGAGGGTGTGCAGTTCCAGTCGGAAACGGATACCGAGACAATCGTGCACCTTGTTGAGCATTATCTGGCGACAGATATTGGCCTGGTGGAAGCCGCCCGCCAGACCTTCAACCAGATCCAGGGCGCGAATGTGGTTGTGCTTATGTCGGCAGATGAACCGGATAAGATCGTGACCGCCCGTATCGGCAATGCGGGAGGCGTTGTGATCGGATTGGGCAAGGATGAGAATTTTATTGCCAGCGACACACCGGCCATTATGGACCACACCCGCGATGTGATCTTCCTGGAGTCGCGTCAAATGGCGGTAGTGACCCGTAACACGGTAACCATCGAAACACTGGATGGCGCCAAGGTAGAACCACAGGTACACACGGTTTCCTGGGATCCGATTGCCGCAGAAAAGGGCGAGTATCGTCACTTCATGCAAAAGGAAATCCATGAGCAGGTACGCGGACTGACCGACACACTTGCCGGCCGTGTGGATTTTGCCAATGGGAAAATCCGTTTGCCCGATCTGAAGCTGACAGAAGAATTCGCGAAGAAAATTGAAAAGATTTACATCACTGCCTGCGGTACGGCCGCCTATGCTGGCATGGTCGGGAAATATCTGATCGAAAAGATTGCACGCATTCCCGTGGAAGTGGTGATCGCATCGGAGTTCCGCTACAGCGACCCGATCCTAAATGACAGGACCGTCGTGCTCGCCATTTCGCAATCAGGCGAAACAGCAGATACACTCGCTGCCATGGAAGAGGGCCGCCGCAAGGGTGCAAAGCTTTGGAGCATTGTGAACGCCATCGGTTCACAGGCCATGCGTGTGGCCGATGGCTTCATCTCGATGCAAACCGGCCCTGAGATTGGTGTGGCTTCGACGAAAGCCTTCACCGCCCCTCTGGTTGACCAGTACATGCTGGCAATTTTGCTCGCAGATTTGCGCGGCGTCATTAACAAGAAGACCCGCAAGGAATTGGTCTCCGACCTGCGGCTTGTGCCCGACCTGGTAGGACGGACGCTGGAACGCGAAGACGAAGTGGAAACAGTTGCCCATGCGTTGAAAGATGTCCGCGATTGTCTCTACCTCGGACGCGGCATCAACATGCCCATTGCCTACGAAGGCGCGTTGAAGCTGAAGGAAATCTCATACATTCACGCGGAAGGCTATCCCGCCGGTGAAATGAAACATGGGCCGATTGCGCTGATCGATGAACATATGCCTGTGCTGTGCATCGCGCCCAGAGATCCGTGGCATGAAAAAATGATCTCGCAGATCCAGCAGGCAAAGGCACGCGGCGGCGTGGTGATTGCGGTTGCCACCGACGGGGATGAGCTGGTGAGAAGCATGACCGATCATGTACTGTGGATCCCTGAGACGCCCTGGATGCTCTCGCCTGTTATCACGGTCCTGCCGTTGCAATTGCTGGCCTACCAGATCGCGACCATCCGTGGTCTGGATGTTGATCAGCCAAGGAATCTGGCCAAAAGCGTAACAGTAGAATAAATGTGATCGGGAAGATAATAGAATTAACATCCCGCGGCCTGTCCTGAGCAACACTCCCTGGGCGTGGTCTCCGACCATGCCCAGGGAGTGCAGGTGAGCGAAGGATCTCATGTCTGCTGGATGATTGTAGGTATTGGGGGCAAAGTCTAATAAGTAATTGAGTCGAGCACCCCGTCATCCGCTGGGCAGTTTCACTCCGCGCTGTACACATCCCCCATTCATCTTATCCATGCCTTACCTTACAAGATTGTCGTTGCATCCTGCTGGATTTCTATTTCATATAGAACCCCGAATCTCTATAATTTTGAAATAAGACAGCTGGAGGCAAATATGGATCACAACAGATATGAAAAGGGTCAAACACTGGTCATCATCGCTTTGGCAATGATCGTGCTGGTTGGCTTTACCGCCCTCGCCATTGATGGCGGAAGAGTATTTTCGGACAGGCGTCATTCGCAGAACGCTTCTGACACTGCCGCTCTTGCGGCGGCGTTGGCAAGAGTACGTGCAAGTCCAGATTGGAAACAGGTCGGCCTGGATCGCGCGGCCGGCAACGACTATACCAACAGTGGTACGACTGAAGTTGAGGTCTACTTATGCAGCGAATGGGAAACATTAAGTGGTAGCGCTTGTGAGGGCTTACCGGATGGTGCTGATCCTTCGGAATACGTCCTGGTACGCATTAAATCTGTTGTCAGGTTGTTCTTTGCCCCCGTGATTGGCTGGGGAGAAGTCACGAATCGTACAAGCGCGATTGTCCATGCTTCTGTCCCAGAGGTTACCGAGTGGTACGATGGGAACGCGCTCGTCTCCACTATGATGGGTTGCAAGCAGGATAGCGGCTGGCCTTACGATCCATTTACCATTGGCGGTAATTCGCTCAACATTATTAACGGTTCTGGAATTTTCGTTAACGCCGAATGTCCCGATGCATTTACTGTGAACGGCACTTCATCCTCTACCTTGGTAGCAGATGGACCCGTGTGCGTGGTAGGGGGCGCGAACTATAATCCCTCCACAATCGATCCCGATCCAACGGTAGACTGCGGATCGCAGATCAACCCGGACAAATATCAGTTACCCAATCCAACGTGTTCACAGGATGGAATCATTACCGAGGTTTCACCAGGAAATTATCTTGCATCTGCGGGAAATTATTCCAGTTCATTCCCAAATGTCTCGCCCGCTGGCATATTGAAATTACAAAAAGGTATCTACTGTTTGAATGCTGGTTTGAGTGTTCAAGGGAACTGGACAATTACAAGCGATCTAGACGGAGATGGACATGACAGTGATAGCGAGGGTGTCCTCTTCTATGTGCCACCTAAGGCAAACGGGACTTCTAACAATATCACCTTCAATGGTACATCAGATATTAACATCCATGCGATGAGCAGCACAGTGGGTGGCTTCTCCGAAGCCTATTTAAATTATTTGATCTATGTTCCGCCAAGCAACGAGTGCACAGTTAAGATCACAGGTGATGATGGATCGGAGTTTACAGGAACAATTCTTGCGCCGGGCTGCCACGTCACATTGGAAGGCTCGGGTGGAGCAATTGGTGTAAACAGCCAGGTGATTGGATACACGGTTAATCTCAGTGGAGATGGTACTTTGAACCTCACGTATAACCAAAGCGACAACGCAATCACCAGCACGAATCCAGCACTTTCTGCGACGAAATAGACTGATACAGCAGTAGAGCAAATTATGAGTTAGGGCACAGGTTTGCGGCTCGAAAAATCTGTGCCTGGAATTTTATTAAAATCTCGAATGATGAAGGACGTATCGATAAGACTTTGGGGGGAGAAATGTAAAAAAACTGTTCATAAAAATCGGGATGTTCATCTGCTTACCCAACCGTGTTAGGTTGATTTGCAAGACGGAGCCAATATCCATGTAATTTATGATGCTCGTGATAACTACCGGGTGGCATCCCCACTTACACTGCTCAAGTAATTTACACATTTCGTATCCAGTTTAAAGCGGCGC
>DASWKT010000388.1:0-19251 GCA_036396515.1 Anaerolineales bacterium
GGCAAATTTCCCGAATGGGTGGAGTTCAAGCCAGTTTGCCGGATATTTTTTTCGATTTAGCCTGCGTCTTCCCCGCACTTCTGATCCTATGGATGGCATTCTTTGCTCAATTCGTTCTTCCGGTTCGCACTTTCCGTGACCGCCAAAAAATATTCTACCGGCTGTTCTCTAATTTCTTCGGTAGTCATGGCCCGGCCATTTTCATCCGTAATGGCCAGCTTATCAAGCGCGAAGGAGAAGAGAGAAAGACAGGTACCGGCGTATTATGGTTGGATTCAGCAAGCGGGGCTGTGACACGCACGGCGGTAGCCATCAGACAAACCATGGGTCCCGGTGTGCACTTCATTGGACACGGCGAATATATCGCAGGCACTGTGGACTTGCACGTTCAATTCCAGTCACTTGGACCAAAGGAAGCGGATAAACCATTTGAAGATAAGAAGGAACAGCAAACGCCTGAGGAATTTCACCAGATTCAGGAACGCCGCAAACAGGTCAGTGCATGGACACGTGACGGTATCGAGGTCATTCCGAATATTTCGGTCATGTTCCGGGTGGATACGGGTTTCCCTAAAGAAGGTGAACCAGGTTCGCGCTTTGGCTATAGAACAGGTATCAGAAAGAAGGATAGAGAGAACGAAAAAAGCGATCAGGCGGCGATCCGTAAAGCGATTCTGGGGGAAGGTGTCAATTCCAGTGCCGAAGCTGGTGCGTCACGTCATCGCGTCGCATGGAATCAACTCCCAGCTTTGCTCGCTGTGGACGTTTGGCGCGAATATGCTTCCAAATTCACACTCGATGAACTGTTCAAGCCAGAGCAACTGGTTCCTCCACCACCGCCTCAACCCCCGCAGCCAACTGAAGAGGAGATTGACCCGCTCAGCCGACCCATACAGGTTGGTGCAAGACGTGACACAATGCAAGACAGTCTCACAAGGTTGCTGCGCGAGATCAATATCATGATGAACAATACAATTCAATGGCTCGAAGGGAAAAGGGGAAATCAAGTCAGGAAGCCTGTTCCTTTGCCTGAGATAACTACCGCTAAATTTTCCGAGAAAAATGAGCCCCAAAGCAAAACCGCTCTCCAGGTTATTAATGAGATGGTCAAGGCACGCTTAACGCAATCAGAAGTGAATATTCTTGATGATACTGGCACTCGTGGACAAGGGCAAATTCATAGCCCTGAATATGGATTATTGCAAAACCGCGGTCTTAAGGTGCTGAGTGTGAGCATCGGCAATCTTCGCTTTGACCCTCAGATAGAAGAAACGATTAAACGCCAGTGGTCAGCAACCTGGCTGCTGAATGCCAGCGCAGAAAGCGAGCAAATCGAACGCAGACGCAACATCATTGAATCCGCCGGACAGGAAAAAGCCATCCGACAGTACGCGGACCTGCTTGGCCATGATCTAATTCAAAAGAAGCCAGAAGGTGTAAAAGAAACACTCAAGACACTTCTAATGCGCACACGCACGATTATTTTTGCAAACGATCAAATGCGCCGGCGCATGGTAGCAGAGCAACAGGAATTGGAAGAGATTATCAAATGGATCGAGGGGGACGGTTCATGACGACTGTCGCAGCCGCATCCCCTTTGGGTGAAACAGCCCTGCAAAAAGAACTGGAGCTGTCTGGCGAATTATATACCCGCTTAATAGACACCTTCCTGAACCGGATCTTCGACCTGAGACCCGATCGAGCGAACCGGCGCAGGTGGTATTTGATCTTTCTATTCTTTTTTAGTGCCTTTTTGATAACGCTTACCCACGAAAATTACTCGTTAAGCCTCTGGGCACAACATGTTCAGAATATTTTCCTATATTTATTCAACCCTCTTTTCGCTGCGAACTATGTGGGAAACCCGTACGAAAATTTTCTGCGCTTTGTATGGCGGGCATTCACCGATCCATATACACTACAGTATTTACCTATTCTCCTGGCATCATTCTTTATTGCTTTGCAGTCTGCCGCGCTCTATCTGGCAGATGTCTTTGAACTCGAAGACGTACGAGTTGCCCGCAGATTCGTCCGTGGAGTGGCACTTTCGGGCAGTAACGAGACAATCCGTATTTCACAAGGAGGTATCTCAGAGGAGAGCCGCGAATCACCCACCTATTTGATTGGCGGCCCAGGCAGGGTTATTGTAGATTTAGACTCGGTCGCATTATTCGAGAAGCCGGATGGCACTCCACGCGTGATTGGGCCAACTGGAAAAGAATCATGGGGGAGCGCCACATTGGAAGGATTTGAACGCTTCCGCCAGGCAATTGATATCCGTGACCATTATGCTGATCTCTCAGTGACAAGTCGAAGCCGCGATGGAATACCGATCACTGCGACGGACGTACACATGATGTTCAGTGTCCATCGTGGTGGTAAGAAACCTACCACAGAGTTCCCATATGCATTCAATGAAAAGGCTGTCCAGCAATTAATCTACAATGCCCTCTCTAGAGTGACGCCCAATTTACCTAATCCATCCACCCATGAATTCTCGTGGATTGGCAATATGATCGCCCTGATCAGCAGCGAACTGAGCGGATTTATGAGCCAGCACAAGCTAACCGAGTATCTTGCCAGCATCGGTATGCCGGAATTCGAGAGAGCAAAAGCACAGGAAGCGATCATCGCTGCCCAGGCTCGCCAATTCACTACGCCAGTGGAGGAACCTCCCAAAGCTGAAGAAGTGAACCCTGCTCCGGAATTTACGCCACGACGCGAGATTAGCAATCTGTTCGGCCAATTTGCAACCAAATTTACGGAAAGGGCCCGCGAGCGCGGTGTGGAACTGCACTGGATCGGTGTGGGCACCTGGAAGACGGATGTCGAGATCGTCCCAGAAAAACACCTGGAAGCCTGGAAACTTAGCCAGGAAAATCTATACCGTGAGAGTAAAGGCGTATTGGGTCAGCTGGAAACAGAGGCCATTGTTCAAAAAATGATAACCTTGATCCAGGATGTTCCTGTGGCGGCTTATCAAAAGGTTACAAGCGATGAAAGAGAGCACAATAATGCAGTGAGGTCCCTGTTGCTGGCCTACAGACAACAATTGATCGAGGCCGCTGACTTCATGCAAGAGACGGGTGAAACCGTTTCGTCAAGCATTCTACAAGCTATAGATATTATTTCGAAAGTATTGCGAATCACCGATTGGCATTGGGTTAGCAAGGGCCCGCTTGAACCTGACGAAGGAGCACCGTCCGGTGATCAGCCCAACGATTTACTTGAAGCCCGTGAGAAGCCACGCACACCGGAATCCGCATTTGATGAATTGCTTGAACTAGTCGGTGGGAATCAAGCAACTGCAGAACGGCTGATCAGATTTGAGCGTATACGATTTCCCAATCGCAGCCGCCTCGAGTTAATTGAACAGGCTATTGCACGCATCCCTCGAGCTGGGCAATAACTCGTATGCTTCGATCCCTTCCATGACCCATCCCTCAAAGACAATCAAATTTTCAACAGACGTATCAAGGGCAAAAAGACTTTCATTGCCTATGGTAGCCCTTGAGTCCACGGTCATCACACATGGACTGCCGCGCCCGCAAAATCTGACACTGGCTCACGATATGGAACGCGCTGTCCGTGAGGAAGGTGCAACACCAGCTACCATCGCTTTTCTCGATGGATGTCTTCATATAGGATTGAATGAGCCAGAACTCGAAAGGCTGGCGAATGAGTACAAACCGTATAAAGTGGGGCCGCGTGATTTTGCGACGGTCATTACCAAAGAAGCCTGTGGGGGCACAACGGTGGCTGGTACCATGCTTGCCAGTAAACAAACCAACATCAAAGTTTTTGCAACCGGTGGAATTGGGGGAGTACACCGGGAATCACATTTCGATATTTCAGCAGACCTGCAAGCCCTGGGAACGATCCCGATGATCGTGGTGTGTGCAGGGGCGAAAGCAATCCTTGATCTGCCTGCTACACTGGAATACCTCGAAACCCTGGGAGTCCCGGTTGTCGGCTATGGCACGAATGAGTTTCCTGCGTTTTATTCACGCGAAAGCGGGCTGGATGTCAGCGTCAATCTCGAGAACCCACAGGCTATCGTTGATTTTGCGAAAGCCCATTGGGACGCGGGACTGCAGAGCGCAGTGCTCGTGGCAAATCCAGTCCCACTAGGGGAGGCCATCTCAAAGTCCGAGATGGAACCATATATTGAACAGGCCTCCAAAGAAGCACAGAAGAAAAAAATCCATGGCAAGGAACTAACTCCATTCCTGCTCCAGCATATTAACGAATTGACGAAAGGCAAGTCTATGCGAGCGAATCTGTCATTATTGCTAAACAACGCGCGTCTTGCCTCTCAGATCGCTCACGCGTTGCGTACCAGCGAAAAACAGAAATGGGCATAGGATGAAAAACGGATTTACAATATCGGCGGTCATTCCTGCCAACCCATCGGATATCTATAGTGCCTGGTTAAGCACTGCAGGTCACGCGGCCATGACAGGCAATCCTGCAAACGTGGATGGCAACGTAGGAGGAAATTTCACGGCATGGGATGGATATATCTTCGGATCAACACTTGAACTTGAACCAGGTCAGCGCATCGTTCAAGCCTGGCGGACATCTGAATTCCCCGACGACGCGCCCGATTCACGCCTTGAGATCCTGTTCGAAGAGGTCCCCGGTGGTACGAAGGTTACGCTTATCCACACTGACATGCCTGAAGATCAGGCTGGTTCCTACCGGCAGGGTTGGGAGGATTTCTATTTCAAGCCGATGAAAGAGTATTTCAGTAAGTAAAAGTTCCCAAACCTTGACAAAATTAGAACACTTGTTCTATAATCGACCCAGTTGTCCACTTATTCGACAAAGGAGGTCGAGATGTCCACATACGGTAGAAATGGAATTGGTAGTTTGTTCCGTGGCGTTACGGGGGGACGCCGTCTCAATCGTGGCGCAGCCTGGGGCATGATGATCATCGGTGCGTTGCTCGCATTTGAAATTTTCAATTTCAGCACCACGCAATTTGCACTACGAGATGTCCTGGGCGACCTGACTTTTGCAGGCATGCGCTGGGCATCCATCCTGGCTGTTGCCTTCTGTGGTATTGACTTTGCAGGCATCGCTCGTATCTTCACACCCGAACAAGGGCGCGATGAACCCACCGAAGTTTATTACCTATTCGGCGCGTGGTTCCTCGCCGCGGCTATGAACGCGGCCCTCACGTGGTGGGGTGTATCGGTCGCCATCGTCAACCATCCCAGCCAGTCTGCTGGCGCGGTGCTCAGCAGTGAAACCCTGACAAAAGTCGTTCCGATCTTTGTGGCCGCGATGATCCTACTCATCCGCGTCTTGATTATCGGCACATTCTCACTTGCCGGCGACCGCCTGTTCACCACCGGTGAGCGACGCGGATATAACAATCCGCGGCCCACACAGCAACAGACATATCGCCCTGCCAGTCAGCCCATTGTACGTTCGGCCTCCAGTCTGAATCAGCCGACAGCGCAAAACACCACATTCCGACCTGCCCCTAAATCTCCGCAACAGACATCCTTTGCACGCCAGGAGCCGACCTATCACAACCTTTACGGACAGAGCAACGATCGCTCCGCTTCCAGTTCTAGTAACGATCGATCTCACGATATGTAGATTCAATTTGTCGAGGTGTTCTCGACAATCCAATTCAAACCGAACTCATTTCGAGCTCGGGTCCCTGAACAAAATTTGAGGAACCCATTATGTCCCGCGCTCGCCTGCAAACCCATGACCAATGGCAAACAGCCGCGGCCTCCGAAAATGGCAGCGGCTGTTTCTCTGGTTATCTAATCCCACCGCTTGCCATCCTTGTGATTGTAGGTCTATTGACCTTGCTTGCTCTTAATACCCCAATTCCAACTGCGGCGCTCCCGGCAGATAGCCCCACGCCGCTCATTCAGCCTGCAGCTCCTTCCATGAATTCTTCGGAACAAGTGACCCCAGCCGCGGTCTTCTCAATTGATAGTTCGACTGCACTGACCGGACTCTCCCCCATCTTTACAGAGGAAGTCCAACATTGGGCAAAGGACATCCTGCGCTGGGCGGCCGCAGCCTCCGTGGACCCGAACCTGGCTGCCGTGGTCATGCAGATCGAATCCTGTGGAGATCCGCGCGCGCTTTCACGCTCAGGCGCGATGGGATTGTTTCAGGTCATGCCCTTTCATTTTCACGTGGGCGAAAATCCATTTGCCCCGGACACGAATGCGTTACGCGGGTTGAATTATCTCTCACGTTCACTTGCAACCGGGAATGGAAATCCCCGCCTGGCCCTGGCCGGGTATAACGGTGGCATCGGTGTCATCTCACGCAGCGAACGGAACTGGCCTGCAGAAACGAAACGTTATGTGTATTACGGTGCACCGATCTATGAAGATGCGCTCAGAGGTGCCGCGTCCAGTCCCATGCTGGAAGAATGGTATGGAAAATACGGGGCCGGGCTTTGCAACCAGGCCCACAAGAGGCTTGGATTGCCCTGATAGCTACTTGCTTTTGGCCATCACCGGCAGCCAGATCGCGAACGTTGTCCCTTGACCTTCTTTTGAGACTACTTCGATCCTTCCCCCATGTCGTTCTACAATCCAGTTTGCAATGGAAAGGCCCAGGCCAAAGCCTGTGGTCTTTCCGCGCGTCCGTGACTTTTCGGCGCGATAGAACCGTTCGAAGATGTGAGGCAGGTCCTCGGCGGGGATGCCAGGCCCTGTGTCCCGGCAGATGATGCGTGCCTGTTCCCCAATCCTTTCAAGGCTCAGAAAGACTTCCCCGCCCTGAGGCGTGTACTGGATGGCATTCGCAACCAGGTTGATAAACACCTGTTTGAGCCTGTCTCGATCACCAGTCACATACACCTGATCGATTTCGTTTAGATGCACTCGAACCCGGTTGCCAGCCAGGATACTCATTTCCTGAAAAACTTCCGTTAGGAGTAAGTCCAGCTCAACCTGTTTCATGCTGAGCGCCAGCTTTCCAGACTCCGCCTGCGCCAGTAACAACAATCCGCCAACCAGACGGGTCAGGCGCCCCGCTTCATGATCAATGCTCATGAGCGACTCCTCATCGAGTCTTTTCATGCGGCGCATCAAGTCCACATTTCCCTTGATCACCGTGAGCGGAGTTCTCAATTCATGGCTGACATCTGCAAGGAGACGCTGCTGGGAAGTAAAGAGCGCTTCGAGCCTTTCCAGAGTCTGATTGAACGAATTAACCAGGCTTCCAATTTCATCATTCTCAGGTCCATGATACGGCAAACGGCGCGAAAGATCATCTGCGCGGTTGATCTGCTCGGCGGTCTCGGTAATCGCTTCAAGAGGTTTGAGTGTGTGACCCAACGTCAGCCATGCCGCATTCCCTGAAAACAGAAATGACACCAGCCAAATGATCGTAAGAATATTTGTCAGACCTTCGCGAGCTTGGTTTATAACATCCAGCCGTACGGCAACCTGCAGCACTGCGATTTTGTGCTCACCATCCAGAATAGGAACACTCAATACGCGGAGCTGGTGATTTGCGAGCCTGACGTCGCGATAAATCGGGGATTCAGCTCGCAAGGCATCGGGATCAAAGGGCCTGTCGACGAAATCATCAAGTGTTCTTAAACTTACCTGAAGTTCATTGTCCAGCCCCCAGACCTGCACGTACACATCCGAGCTGATGTCGATCGAAGACAGATCAAGGCTCACCTGGCCAAGTGAATTGACTTCAATTCTATTAATAATGACATTTGCCGCACTTTCCAGCGTATTGTCAATCTGATCAACCAGCAGTGCATTGAAGACCATGATGACAGCCGCGGCAAACACAAGCAAAATGCCCCCGGTGAGCGTTGAGTACAAGAGGGTCAGTCGGAGGCGTAGAGACATAAGCAATATGACACGGCGAACCTTCGGGAGGCAGCCTCCCGATTAATTGGGAGATTGCTCTGCCGTCTATGTCGGTCCGCAATGACCATGTTTATTTATGGATTTTCGCGCAAGACGTATCCAACCCCACGTACGGTATGAATGAGCCGTTGTTCTCCTTCACCCTCCAGCTTTTGCCTGAGGTAACGGATATACACTTCCAGCACATTGCTCTCGCCGCCAAAGTCATATCCCCAGACACGGTCAAAGATCACTTCGCGGGTCAGCACCTGTTTCGGGTGCCGCAGGAACAACTCGAGCAACTCATATTCTTTGGCAGTCAATGATATGGAACGGTTGCCGCGTGAGGCCTGCCTTGAGCCCGTATCAAGTGTGAGGTCAGCAAATTTCAAAACAGGCACGCGCTCGGGTTGTGTCCGCCGCAATAAGGCCCGTACGCGCGCAAGCAATTCATCCAGGTTGAAGGGTTTGATCATGTAATCATCGGCGCCCGCATCCAGGCCCTGAATGCGATCCTGAACGGTATCCTTTGCTGTCAACATCAAGATCGGGATCGAGCCGCCCGTGCGCAAACGATGACAGACTTCCAACCCATCCATGCCCGGCAACATCCAATCCAGGATTACTAGGTCGGGCGTGTGGTCACGCGCAAGGATAAGACCCATGCGCCCATCGGTGGCGGTATCAACGGTATAGCCTTCATAAGCAAGGCCGCGTTGAAGCAATTTCAAGATCTGCTGGTCGTCCTCAATGATCAATATGCGCTCATTCATATGTGTCTCCACTGCAAAATATACCACATTTGGAATGTATAGATTTATATATTTTGTGGCGATTTTTCAATACGAAATAAAATAGCGCCTGCTGGCGCCACTTTATCTTTTTATTTCAATATTAGCTTTTCTTTTAACCAGATTTTTCTTTCGTGGGTCGCGGCTTCATTGAGGCCGTGACCTGCCTGATACCACTTCAGCTCTTTTGGTTCGTTTGCCGCCACAAAAAATTCTTCTGCCCGTTCCCTAGGTACGTGAGGATCATCCGTCGCAAATTGAAAGAAAACGGAACTTGGCGAAAGTTTCGAGATATGGGTGATCGGATCGATCTCGGACATTTGACGGATAAATGCCTCTCGGGACTCACCCTCCAATTTCGGGCTATACAGGTACCAGTCCGGGAAGCGAGGCGTTGCAGCCATAACGACATAATGTGTCGGGCGTTGGTCCAGGCTGCCAGCCAGCACACCATACATCCCACCGAAATCATGACCGACATAAGCAAAATGTTTGTCGTCCACATATGGCTGAGACATGAGCAAATCCATGGCACGGCGGATGTTTACGACCTCCTCGATTGAATTCTGGAGATCATCCTCTTGTGTGCGTTTGATGAAGAAATCAGGATCAGACCATAATGTCTCGACCAGGAGACAAACCCCGCCAGCACGCGCCATCTCCCTGGCTTCCTCTTCAAATTGATGGCGATTCGAAGCATGTGACTCAGGCTCGTACCAATGAACATATAAAATGGCGGCATAAGAGCCTTCCCTCTCAGGCTGGAATAATTCCGCAGCGCGGCGGTATCCGAAAGGCGTTTGTACGACCAGCAATTGATGCTCGATGCGATCCTGTATTCGTTTGCGGATCACTCGCAAATCATTTGATTCGAATTTCTGATAATTCTGCATTTGAGTTAACATAATTTCTCCACTTCATCATAAGGAGAGGATAGAGACCCACAGTCGCTGGATGATATTCCAATTATATTGTAGTTATCCTGCTTGACACCCTTCTCCAGAAGTGTATAATGACGCCCAATAAGACAGCGTGAAGATAAGTAACTGCTCAACCCGAAGAGAAGGCGCAGAGAGCCGTCGGTCAGTGTGAGACGGCCGGGTGAATAGTGAAATCCCCTTCACCAACGTTATTCTCGCAGGAATAAGTCAGAACTCTGATTTATTGTAAGAGGATCGGGTTGCGCCCGTTAAAACGCAAGTCTGAGATTATTGCCGTGAAACGACCTCACCCCGGCCCTCTCCTGAAAGGAGAGGGGGTAATAATGAAAGCAGGTGGCACCACGAGACGCCCCCTCGTCCTGCAAATGGACCGGGGGCGTATTCTATTCCGCACGGAGGTGCAAAATGTTAGACCTGAATCTTATTCGTGAACAACCTGACCTGGTGCGCACGGCGCTCAAGAACCGCCAGTTGGATCCGTCTCCTGTCGACGATCTCTTAAGGCTGGATGAAAAACGCCGCGCCCTCCTTACGCAAGTTGAGTCCCTAAAAGCTGAGCGTAATGTGGTATCCAAGGCGATCGGTACTATGAAAGATGCCGCAGAGCGTGAGCAGAAAATTGCTGCGATGCGCGAAGTCGGTGAGAGGATTGCTGCGCTTGATAAAGAAGTTGCCGAAGTCGAAGCTGAGCTGAATTCAATAACAGCGGCTCTTCCCAATATCCCTGATGAACGGACGCCGATTGGTGCCAGCGAAGATGAAAACGTCGTTCTGCGCACGGTTGGTCAACTGCCTGAATTCGACTTTGAGCCCAAACCGCATTGGGACCTGGGGCCCGCGCTCGGCATCCTTGACTTTGAGCGCGGCAGCAAGATCACGGGCTCGCGTTTCTACGTGCTGAGCGGTGCGGGCGCGCGATTGCAACGCGCATTGATCGCCTTCATGCTCGATCTGCACATTCGACAGGGCTATATGGAAAAGTATCTTCCTTTTATGGTCAAAACAGCCACCATGTTCGGTGCAGGTCAGTTGCCAAAATTTGCCGACAACCTTTACAAGGATCATGAAGAGGATCTTTATTTCGTACCGACCGCAGAAGTGCCGCTGACCGGCCTGCACATGGACGAAATCCTTGATGAAGCTCAATTACCGTTGTTTTATACGGGATATACACCCTGCTTCCGTCGTGAGAAAATGAGCGCCGGACGCGATGTGCGCGGCATCAAGCGCGGCCATCAATTTGACAAAGTAGAGATGTACATGTACACCAAACCGGAAGAGTCGGATACCCTGCTGGAAAAAATGCGCGCAGACGCCGAAGCCACTTGCGCCGCACTGGGTTTTACTTACAGAGTTAAGCAGCTCTGCACAGCCGACCTTGGCTTTGGTTCGGCCATTACATACGACATCGAGGTCTGGGCACCAGGCTGCAATGAGTGGCTGGAAGTCTCATCGGTCTCGAATGTACGCGACTTTCAGGCACGCCGTGCGAATATTAAGTATCGCCCTGTGGATGGAGGCAAATCGCGCTTCCTGCACACACTGAACGGATCGGGACTCGGACTCCCCCGCACCCTGATCGCCGTTATGGAACAGTATCAGCAGGCTGATGGTTCGATTCTCGTGCCCGAAGTACTCCATCCCTGGATGGGCGGAGTGGATATAATCAAACCATAATACAACAAACAACCTTGCGAAGGCCTGTCCTGAGGTGCAGCCGAAGGATCTAAACCTTCGCAAGGTTATACAAGGAGAATATGCCAGACTGGCTTGAAATCGCGCTTCAAACCTTTACACTTTTTGTTTTGTTCATCGGGCTTTTGGGATTGATCATGCCTATCTTTCCCGGCCTTACAATCATGTGGCTGGGAACGCTGGTCTACGCACTTATCCAAAATTCGGTGGGCAACATGATAGGCTGGGATTGGTTTCTGTTTGTTCTCATTACCCTCTTCATGATCGTTGGGAATATCGCGGATAACCTGATCATCGCGCGCAAGATGCGCGATAAATATATCCCATGGAGTTCCATCCTGTTTGCCTTCGCAGCAAGCATCATTGTGAGCATCTTTTTTACCCCACTGATTGGCCTAGTCGCAGCACCGGTTGGATTATTCCTGGCAGAAAGCAGAAGATTGAAGAATCGTGACGCCGCAATAGATTCCACCAAAACTTATATGATCGGATGGGGCTGGGCTTTTGGCGCAAGGTTTTTAATTGGGTTGATGATGATCGGCTTGTGGATGTTATGGGCCTGGGTTTAATTCACGCGCACAAAGAGAAAGCACGGATTGACCGAACTTTAACGAAGGCGCTGGCATTTTCATTGATATCGGTAAACGTACCATTGACCTGAAGGCCAGAATCTGGAACCATCTTGGCGAATTGCGTCTCTGCATAATCCTGCACTGTCACATGGGTCAACCAGTCGGAAAGCACAGCCGCCTTTGTCTTTGCTGCATTGATAGCCTATGCGAGCCAGCGCGGTGTAACGACAGCTCGGACACGTATACTCCTCCTGCTTACTTCAAAGTGTCAACTACGCTCCCAGCTACAGCTTCCGGCCGCTCGCCGTTCAAAACGCGGATCAATGCATCCTGCATCAATTGCCCTAATACAGACAGCACATCGTTAGAAGGGATCGGCTTTGCGGACTCAATCAGCGCCGCGATGGTTGGATCTTGTCCATCAATGCTTGAGGGGCGAGTCGGAAGGTATCCAGCTTCACGGGTCCATTCGCGGATGAACGCATCGGCGATCAGATATTCTGCCAGGTCAATTGCCAACGCTTGATTCTCAGCATTAGACCCCGCCAGCGACCACATCCAACCGGTTGCAAAAGAATAGGGTGTTTCATCCAGACCGGTCAGAGGCATGATTTGCTCATCAGAGACCGGGCGATAATTCGAAGCCCAGGTAATCACCATGCTGGCATTTCGATCGCGATATAACTGCAGAGCCTGCGCATCGGTTCCCGCAATCGCAATCGAAGGGGATAACATGCTGGCACCAAGACCATCTTGGATCAAAGTTAGGGTACGAGTCAAAGCTTGTTGATCCAGAGTAGGCAGACCTTGTGAATTGACGATTTCGCCGCCTGCCGAAGCATAAAGCGACAAACCAACCAATCCTTGCGGATCACCTGCCGGGAATGAGAGCAATGCCTCACTCGCTAATATTTCCTCCCAGTTGGTGAGCTCACCAAGCTCGGCACGATAAAGTATGGCAAACACATTCCCTGCAAACGGCAACCCGTAGCCTATGTTTTCTATCTGTCCTAATTGGCGGGCATAGCCATACCAATTGGGATCCTGCAGAGTAGTCGAAAGCCCGTCAATCGGGTGCAGAAGACCTTTCAGCGCCGCCGCTTCGAGCGCAGGACGAGAAAGGGCGACGAGATCAGGCAGGGCAGTCGGCGCGGCCATACTTGTTACCGATAACGCATTAAGGATATTCGCTTCGCCCTCTTCCGCCTTGATGCGCACCTCTATCTCAAGCCTGGGATGCTGCGTTTCAAAATCGGCCAATCTTTGCTTGAGCAGGTTAGCGGATTCCGTACCCGCATCGGGATCAAATTGTGGGGGCAGCCAGACGCGCAAAATTTGTGGTCCGGTTGCAGGAAGTGCGGTTTCTGTGGCGTCAGATTCTGGCGTCGATGTGGCCGGCGTCACCTCAGGAGATGATATAACGGGAACAGGCGTTGGCGTAAGCTGCGCGAGGAGAGGTGCGAGAGACGAGCAGCCTGCAAGAAATATAAGTGACGCACAAAGCGTGATACGTAATGCGCGAGCCATCATCCTAGATCAACGGGTGTGCGGAGAATAGCTGTCAACAGTTTGACGGAGTTTTCCACATCCGAATAATCCACCATTTCTGATGGCGAATGCACATAGCGCACAGGGATTGAGAGGCAACCAGCCGGCACGCCTGCGCGCGTCAGTTGAATCGCGCGGGCGTCTGTACCGCCAAGTAGCAGCACTTCACGCTGATAAGGCAGCTTTGCTTTCTCAGCCGCGCGGATCATCCATCCCACCACGCGCGGGTCGGCAATCATGCCAGGGTCCTGTATTTTTATACATGGACCTTTGCCAAGAGCCATCTCCATTTTAAGTGCGTTCGGTGTATCGCCTGCCGGTGTTACATCAATCGCAAGACCCACATCGGGGTCAACACCATAAGCAGAAGTGGCCGCACCGCGCGTGCCCACCTCCTCCTGCGTGGTGAACACAAAATAGACATCATGCGGGGTGGACTTGAGCGTGCGCAACGTTTCAATGGCGACCAGAACACCGACGCGGTCATCCATGGATTTTGCAACCAGACGACTCCCTAGCTCGGTGAACGGGCGATCGAAGGCGGCCATATCCCCGATTCTTACAGGACAGTCCTTTCTGCCAGTTGCGCCGACATCAACATAAACCTTGTCGAGCGTTGGCAATTCATTGACATTATCCAGTCGATCAAGCCCGATCACGCCCTGTGTTCCATTCAAAAAGCGGACGCGGCCACCGAGAACGTATCTCCTAAATACACCGCCGATCGGCGAAAACCGAACGAATCCATTTTTATCCACATGGCTGACAATAAGACCAATTTCATCCAGGTGGGCGGCGATCATGATCTTCTTGGTATCTTTTGTCTGCCTGGCTGGACGTTTGCGAGCAATAAGATTGCCAAGTACATCAACTTTGATCTCATCTGCAAGCGACTCTACTTCTGAGCGCACAATTTCACGAACTTTGTCTTCATAGCCAGAAGGGCCAAATGCTTCGGTAAGTTTTTGGAGGAGTTTTTTCATGAAAGCCTTGATGCAAAACAAGAAATGAAAGATCAATCAAATGTCAAAGTCTGGTCGCGCGTAAAGGTCATATTGCCTGCACGGGTAAATACGTAAACCTTGCCTGGTCCCATTACCGTCCATTCGCCGCCAAGCCTGCCAATAAGGGCAGTGTTCTCGTCCACTCCGATCATTCGCTCACCTTTCTTGAGTTGTTTTTGCAAGGCGAACACAATCGGCTTCCAGACTCCCGGAATAGCGTCGAAATGCGGGACGATAAATGTGGCAGGCACAAGGCCAAACCCTTCCTGTGTTCCAGCGAGACGAAAACTTGGCATCCGTCTCCCAAGGATCATGGCGCCTGCAGAACAGCCTGCATAAATGGCGCCGCGTTCCCAGGCGCGTTGGGCAGCGCGCCAGGCGCGGCTTCCGTTCATGGTTTGATGCAAGTGTCCAGGGTCGCCACCCGAAAAATAGACCAAATCTGCCTCTTCGAGCAACGATTCCCATTGAGCATCCTCCGCCGAGGCGCGGTCAATGATGCGAAGCGCGCTGACCTCCGCGCCCAGTTTTTGAAAATGTTGGATTCCCATGCTTGACCAGCGATTAATGCTGGCATCTCCTTCGCGTCCCGCGGCGGTTGGCAAGCATACGACACGGGGTTTTCTGCCGTTCAGGTGCAGGCTATCAAGCAGATGGCGATCCACATTGTCCATCACGGGTAAATATTCGCCAGAACCAACGAGAGTAATTAATCCATTCATGGGTCACCCAATAAAGTAACGAGGTAAACAAGTAGACAAGGAAACAGGTCGGGACACTTAGCGTATTGTAATCAGAGATCGAGTTACCCGCTTCAACGCGGCATGCAGCAAATGGATCGTATTCTTCCAATCGTCCACACGGGAGATGCTGACCGGCGAATGTGTGTAACGATGGGGAACTGAGACCGAAACAGTAGGGATACCAGCAAGCGAACGCTGGATTGCGCCCGAATCTGTGCCACCGCCGCCGGGTTGGCGGATTTGGTAGGGAATCTTTTCGGCTTCAGCAGTCTCCTGTAGGAAGCGAACAAGCCGCGGGTCGTGAAGAGTCGAGCCGTCCGCAACGTAGACCGCGGGACCGAGCCCAAGCTTCGTATTGTAGGTCATGTTCTCACCGCCGTCAAACACAGGCAGGTCACGGGCGGGGGTTGAGTCAATTGCAATCGCAAGTTCAGGATTGAAATAAAATGCCGCAACCTTGGCACCGCGCAGACCGATCTCCTCCTGAACGGTAAAGGCTGCACACAGATCGATATTGGATGGCGCATGTTTCACCAATTCGATCAAGGTTGCCACGCCAATGCGATCATCGATGGATTTGGACAGGATGGATGGGCCTACACGACGAAACTTTGTTGCGAAACCTGCCCGGTCGCCAACCTTTGCCTTACCCCCCGGCCCAATATCAATGCGCAGCGCATCAATCGGGACTTTTTTTGTTCGTTCCTCAGCGGATATCAAATGGATCGGCTTTGCACCGATCACGCCGGGTAGACGCTCCCTCCCCACAAAAACCTGTTTTCCAACCAGATGGCGGACGTCTATCCCGCCAACGACTTCAAAGCGATAAATGCCCTCGCCGTCATCTGCAACGAGCATAAATCCGACTTCATCCATGTGTGCATCGAGCAAGACGCGCAACCGCTTCCCGCTTCGCGCACGCCCAAACCTGGTCACCAGCACATTCCCCATCGCGTCCACCCTGACTTCATCGGCATAAGGCTTCATTTCTTCGAGAACGATCTTGCGGACTTCGCCTTCATCACCTGAGACCCCTATGACGTTGCAAAGTCTTCCGAGTAGTTTGAGTTGAGCGTTTCCAAATGTTGGCATAAGAGCAATCTACTGTTCCCAGGTAATTCTTTCCACAAAATCTGCATCAAGCGAAGCGACAAACTCAGCAAGCAGCCGTCCAGCGCGATAAATATCCTTCACTGCAACCATTTCGACAGGAGTGTGCATATAACGGAACGGAAATTCCACCAGAGCAGTTGGGATGCCCTCAGCAGTTGCTTGCATTGGGAACGCGTCTGTACCAGAATGAGCGGGAGTTACATCCAGAAACCAGCTGATTTCAAGTTCTTCTGCCATTTCCTTTAGTTTTTTATGCAGAAATGGATGCATGTTCGGCCCGAGGCAAAGACCAACACCTTTGCCCATCGAAAACGTTTGCCAGCCATTCGCACCGGGTCCTTTTGCAAAGGTGCCATCCACAGCGATAGCGATCTGCGGGCGCAACTGAAACACAGAGCTGTACGCGCCGAGGTACGTTATTTCCTCCTGCACCGTTGCAGTTGCCCATACATCCCAGATATGTGCCTTGTTCTGCAATTCTTCCAGACAAACCGTCAATGCCGCAATGGAGGCGCGGTTATCGAGTGAATGCCCCGAGATCGTGTCACCAGCCAATTCCATGGGTTCATTGGCGAAGGACACCAGGTCTCCCACTCTCACTTTCCTTTCAACCTGGCGCGGCGTTAACCCCGTATCGACCAGAAGATAATTAATCCCAACCACGCCATCGCCCACGGACTCAGGCAATAGATTGGCCGGGGGCATCGCGATCACTGCCGGTAACTCTTCCCCGCTCCCTGTGCCATGGACAGTCACGTCCGCACCTGGAAGAACACGCACATCAATGCCACCAATGTTTGTGATATGCAGAAAACCATCCGTGATCTTGGAGACACGCATGCCAATCGCATCCATGTGTGCGGCGATCATCAACGCCGGCCGCGGAGACGTACCTGAACCTTTCTTGAGTCCATGCAATGAGCCGACGCGGCTTATGCTCACTTCATCCACAAGCAGGCGCCATTTCTCCTCGATAATTCTGGCAACAGGAGTTTCAGATCCGGAAAGGCCTGAAACGGAAACCAGCGACTTCAGGAAAGGCAAAATATCTGTCATGTTATGGTGGGAAACCTGTCGGGGATGGGGTGAGGGTAATCGTTGGTGTGGGTGTGATTGTTGGCGTCAATGTATTTGTTGAGCTGGGTGTCAACGACGGAGTGAATGAGGGAGTCAAGGTCAACGTATTTGTCGGTGAGAGCGTAAACGTGCTGGTCAACGTGACCGTGCTTGTCGCGGTACTTGTCGGTGTGAGAGTCGGAGTAAAGGTCGATGTATTCGTGCTCGTTACAATTGACGGAGTGGGGCTGGGGGTCGCAGTAGAAAGTGTGGGGGTGGCGGTGATCGTTTCAGTTACTGTGGGTGTTAGTTCTCCGGGCTCGGGGGCGAGTGCAACTGCGATCCACCCGATGCAGTAACATGGAATTGTAGCAAGGATGATCGCTATCAGGGCAAGGCGGCGACGTGCGCGGGGATCTGAAGCTTCAAACATATCGGTTCGATTATAATCTATACGCTACGCTACAAGATTCACAGGATACACTTCGTTATCCGCAGGATACACTTCGTTATGATTCCTATTCACCTGCGCGTTGCAGGTTTTCTTTCTTATCGCGATCCGATTGAACTCGATTTCAGTACGTTTGATGTCGCATGCATTTCGGGGCCGAACGGCGCGGGCAAATCATCCCTGCTAGATGCCATCACGTGGGCGTTGTTCGGTGAAGCGCGCGGCAAGAGCAGTGACATCATCAACTTGCATTCGGATGTAAAAGCCGCAGAAGTAAGTCTTACTTTCAAGCATGAAGAAAACATATATCACGTGCAGCGGACGCTGCCTCGCAACAAGAGCTCCATACTTGAATTCCAAATTCGAAACAGTAACGGGTGGAGACCGCTCACAGAAAAGACCACACGGGATACACAGGCACGCATCGAACAAACGTTGAGGCTCGATTACGAGACATTTGTCAACGCATCGTTCTTTTTACAGGGCAAGGCAGATCAGTTCACACAACAAAATGCCAGCAAACGGAAAGATGTGTTAAGCACCATCCTTGGGCTTGAAGTATGGGAGGGCTACAAGAATCGCACTGCCGAAAAACGAAAATCCATCGAGCGGGAAGTAGCGGAAATTGAGTGGCGCCTCGCGGAGATCAATGCCGAACTTGGCGAAGAGCACTCCCGCAAGGCAAGGTTGGCTGAACTGGAAACCACCCTCACACAATTGAGTACTGCGCGTGCCGCGCAGGAGGCGATTCTAGAAAACATCAGGAAGAACGCGGCATTGCTGGATAAGCAACGCGAAACAATCGAAAAATTGAACGCATCCCTCGAGCGTTCGCGCTCGGCTCTCTCGGGGCTTGAGGCCCGTCTTGCTGACAAACAAGCTGACCGCGACTCTTACGCTGATCTCGTCAACCGCTCCAAGGAAATCGAGTCCGCGTATAAGGCGTGGCAAAAATTACGCAGAGAACTGGAAGAGTGGGATGAGACGGCCTCCCGCTTCCATGAACACGACAAAGAACGCACACCTCTGCTCGAAAAAATCGCCGCGGAAAAGGCAAAACTGGAAGAAGAGAAACGTTTGCTGTGTGTCGAGGAAGAAGCCATAAATGAACAGCAGTCAGTGGTCGGTCAGCTTCAACAGCAAATCGAAAAAGCCGAAGAATTATTGAAAGACACAGAAACCAAAGTAGCTGAACGTGCCCAACTGGAAAACGAGAGGAACGCCGCGCGCGAAAGGCAGGCCGAGCGAAAAGCTGAGAACGACGCCCTCAAAGCAGATATGAATCAGCTCAAGGAGCGTATAGATTCGCTAGAATCTGCAAAAGGAGTGGATTGTCCGTTGTGCGGCCAGGAGTTAACTCTTGAACATCGAAAGACCACACTCGAAAAACTTGAAGGTGAAGGCAAGGAAAAGGGAGACCGTTTTCGAGCCAATAAGCTGGAAACAGAAAACCTTCGCGAACAACTTGCCTATTACGAACTGCG
>DASWKT010000389.1:0-6361 GCA_036396515.1 Anaerolineales bacterium
CGCAGTTCGATCTCGCGGATTCGTTCCTCTGCGTTTAAGACCAGCGTCTCATACTCTTTCATTTCAGGCGTGATGAATCGCTCTGCATTGACCAGTGTCTGCTTGCGAATGTAATTCTCCGGCGCTCTATCTGCCGCGCCGCGCGAAATCTCGATGTAATAGCCGAATACTTTGTTGTAGCCTACTTTCAATGTCTTGATGCCTGTCCGTTCGCGTTCTACCGATTCGAGGTTAGCGATCCAGTCACGCGCATGTTTGGAGGCTTCAATGATCGAATCGAGTTCGGGCGAGTATCCCGGTCGGATAATGCCAGTATTTTGTAAAGTAGAAGGTGGGTCATCATCGATCGATGACTGTAACAGTGCCAATTCCTCATTTGCCAATTCGAGTTTCGGTAAAGGAGGTGCCTGTCCTTGCCCAATAATATTCATGATATTTGGCAGGCGTGAAAGCGTATCTCGCATGGCGACCAGGTCGCGCGGTTGTGAATATCCCGCCAAAACACGGTTGACCAGCCTTTCAAGGTCTGCCAGGGGCTTGAGGGCCGCGCGTAGTTCCGCGCGCTTCATGCCGTCATCGAAGAAATATTGGACGCCGTTCTGCCTGCGTTTAATCCTTTCTCCGTTGAGCAAAGGCTGGCTGACCCACTGATGGATCATGCGTTTGCCCATCGGTGTCACCGTGTGATCCAGCGTGCCCAGCAGTGAGCCTTTGCGTTCACCGCGCAAAGTTTCATCCAGCTCCAGGTTGCGACGAGTCGCGGCATCTAGTGTCATAAATTCATTGATGCTGTAAAATCGCAAGCCGGTCAGCAGGGTCAGTGAGTCTGGTTGAGTCTCATTGAGATATTGGATAATCGCACCTGCTGCGCGCATGGCAAGCCTGTGACTTTTGACGCCAAATCCTTCCAGTGTTGAAGCTTTGAAATGCGAAAGAAGTATCTCTTCACACTTACCCGGTTCAAATCGCCATGCAGGATAAGGTGTTTTATGACCTTGGATGCCATCGTTCAGAGTCTGCTTGTCTGGATATAAAATCTCTGCAGGGTGTAAACGCGTCAGCTCGGCGCGCAACGCTTCGACGGGGAGTTCGGTAACGGCAAACTCTCCGGTGGTGATATCGGCGTATGAAATGGAAGCAGTTTTATCGTCCAGAATGACCGCGGCAAGATAGTTATTGGCATCGCCGGGCAGAAGTGCCGGTTCGGTCACGGTCCCGGGAGTTACAATACGGACAACTTTGCGCGGGAAAAGTCCCTTGACAGGTGTATCCCCAATCTGTTCGCAGATGGCAACATGATAGCCCTTCTCGATGAGCCGCGCCAGATAGTTTTCAACTGCGTGGTAAGGAATGCCAGCCAGCGGGGCGCGCTGACCTTTGCCAACGGTGCGTGAGGTTAGAACAATGTCCAGTTCGCGGGCTGTAATCTCGGCATCTTCGTCGAAGGTTTCATAAAAGTCACCCAGTCGAAAAAAGAGAATGGTGTTGGGATGTTCCCGTTTGATCTCAAGATATTGCTGGCGGCTGGGGCTGACGTCATTGTCGGTCATATTGTCGATTCTACTACATGCGCCAGCAAGTCTGTTTGCAAGTTGAGCATTTTGTGTCATAATGTTTTGTGCTACTCTTGTAATGGAGAGATGATGGCTCCGAATCGATATAAGCGTCAAATGGCAATCCACGATTTTCAATCCGCTCGGAAGAAGGCGGCAGTGCAGGAAGTTCTGGCAAGGATCACGGGAAAGTCCACCCGGCTTCTTTCGTACGAGGAAGTGGCTGAGAAATTAAGACTGCATGTACGCACAGAACGCGGCATTCAGGATATTCCGGTGGATGCAATCGTGGGAAGTGTGGGCCGTTACACGGATTTTACGCGTACCTTCCTGCCGCGCCGTGCGGAAGATCGTGAGCGCTGGGCAGGTGTCAAAACCGCGATGGAAGAAGATGCAGGGCTGCCACCGATTGAAGTCTATAAAGTGGGTGAAGCCTATTTTGTGATCGATGGGAACCATCGGGTGTCCATTGCGAAACAGGAGAAATTTCCATTTATTGAAGCGCGCGTGATCGAGGTGAGAACTGACGTGCCGCTCACACCAGATATCCAGCCTGACGATCTAATCATCAAAGCTGAGTATGCGGAATTTCTGGAAGCGACGCGAATTATGGATTTGCGCCCGAATGTGGATCTAAGCCTGACAATCCCGGGACAGTATGAAAAGTTAATGGAGCAGATCTGTGTCCAGGAGTGTTTGTTAGAAGGAGAGCGCAAGAGTGGCAGCGCGTTTCAAGCCGCGGTGGAGAATTGGTACGATAATATCTATATCCCACTGGCTGAGACCATTCGCGACCGTGGCCTTTTACACTGGTTCCCAAACCGTACCATCACGGATTTATATCTGTGGATTTCGGAAAACCGCTCCGAACTTGAAAAAGAGCTGGGATGGGAGATCCAATCTGATATAGCTGCAACAGATTTGATACTGGAAAGAAGCGTTACGTCCGAGCCTGGAAGTTGGCGCAAAGCGCGCACCGCCACCCGTTATACCGATCGTCTTTTTGCCGATATTCTGGTTCCGTTAAGTGGTGAACCGGAAAGCTGGGCTTCGCTCGAGCAGGCCAGTATCATGGCGCAACGCGACGGCGCGAGGCTGCATGGTTTGCATATTGTGGACTCGAAAGAGAAAGTGGAAAGCCCGCATGCGCTTACGGTCCAGATGCAATTCGATCAAGCATGTCGGGATGCAAACGTTGATGGAAAACTTGTGATTGAATCTGGTGATATCACAAAAAAGATTTGCAGCCGGGCAACGATGACCGATCTGATTGTGTTGAAGATCGTACACCCTCCCATGACCGGGATAGCCACGCTGCGATCACCATTCCGCGCCATCATCATGAACTCATCGCGCCCCGTGTTGGGTGTGCCGACAAAAGCAACTCAATTCCGACGTGCCTTGCTTGCGTATGATGGGACCGACCGCGCCAAAGAAGCGTTGTTTGTTGCAGCGTATCTCGCTGAAATGTGGAACACTCAGCTAATCGTCTTTACTGCTCTGGATGGCGCAAGAGTAAAAGCAGATACACAAGATTATGTCCGTCGTTATCTTGACATTCATGAAGTGAAAGCTGATTATCTCATGGGTGAATATGGCACATTGGATTATTTGAAGCGTACGGTTGAGGAACGCGATGTTGATCTAGTATTGATGGGTAGTCATGGCGGTTCCACACTTAGACAGATATTTATTGGCAGCGCACTTGATTACATGCTGCGTGAATCAAGAAACCCAATTTTTATCTGCCGCTGATTGACTTTTCATTCTGGATACGGTATAACGCCACTTCGAATCGAAGGAGTAAAAATGTATATTGATCCAAACACAGGCGGGATCCTGTTCCAAGCCCTGGCAGGTCTTTTTGCCGTGATATCGGGCGTTTTGTTTGTTTTCTCACGCCAGATCCGTGAGCGGATCGCACGTTTACGCCGCCGCGGGCGCAAGGACGAGGAAGACGATCAGCCTTAAGACGCTTTTCCATGAAAACGCTTATCCTAGGGCTCGACTCATTTGACCCGGCTGTTTTTGAAGAGATGGCGGGGCGAAATCAATTGCCAAACTTTGAAAAGTTTATTCAGCAAGGTGGGTATTCAAGATTGGAGGTTTGCTCGCCTCCGCAAACAGAAGTATCGTGGACAAGCATAGCCACCGGCGCTGATCCCGGTGGGCACGGGATTTTTGATTTTGTGCATCGCGATCCTGCTACGTATACGACATATGTATCCATCCTGCCGATGCGCAAAAGTGCGCTGGGTGAACAGTTTGTTCCCCCCTATACTGCCAAGACATTCTTTGAAGAGGCCGCAGACCTGGGCTATCCTGCAACGGCATTGTGGTGGCCAGCCATGTTCCCGGCCCGTCCGGATATACCTGTTAACACATTGCCCGGGCTTGGCACGCCCGATATTCGCGGTCAACTGGGCGTCGGTACATTGTTTTCCACGGAGGATGAGGCAAGGAAAAAGACCAGGTTCGCGAAGCTGGTCTCGGCTGGGAAGGATCGCTTCATTGCCTCCTTGCCGGGGCCACAAACGCAGAGTCGCTCTGGCCCACAAACGATAGGTCTTCCAGTGACTCTGGATGTAGTAGATGAAAAATCAGCGAGACTATTTGTTGACAAACAACAGGTGGATCTGCGCCTTGGCGAATGGAGCGAAATTGTGGAGTTGCGCTTCAAAGCAGGGATGTTATTTAATATCTATGCCATTACTCGTTTCATTGCCACTAGTTTACGCGGAGTTGTTCGCGTGTATAGCCTGCCGCTACAGATCCACCCTTTACATTCCACATGGCATTACGCCTCGTCGAATTCTTTCTCAAAGAAGCTCTGGAAGGAAGTGGGCCCTTATTTGACGCTGGGCTGGCCCCAGGATACGACCGGGTTGGAAGAGGGCTGCATCAGTGATGACCAGTTCCTGGATTTGTGTCAGAAGATATTTGATCGCCGCATTCAAATACTTTATTTTCTTATGAATGATTTTCGAGAAGGCGTCCTGGCCAGCATATTCGATGATCTTGACCGTATCCAGCATATGTTCTTCCGGGATCGAATGGATGTTGTGCAGGGTTGGTACAAACTTCTCGACCAACTTGTGGGACAAGTGAACAAAAAGCTTGAGGCGTGGAATAGCAAATATCGCTATCTGATCCTGTCGGATCACGGTTTTAGCGATTTCAGAAACAAGGTGCATCTGAATCGCTGGCTGCTGGACAACGATTTTCTAAGCATGCAAAATGGCAGCGATGATCTGGGCGCTGTCGACTGGAGCAAAACCAAAGCGTATGCAGTTGGCTTGAACAGTATCTATCTTAATCTTTCAGGACGCGAAGGCCAGGGGATTGTTCAAGCGGACGAACTTGAGGGATTGCTCACTTCAATCAAAGAAAAATTATTGGATTGGAAGGACCCTAGTGGGTCCCCAGTTATTCAAAGGATACGACTCAAGCATGAAGTCTATTCTGGCCCATACACACGCTTCGGTCCAGACCTGGTGGTTGGGTACGCGTCAGGATACCGCGCCTCCGCAGATACCGGACTCGGCAAAATTCCCGCTATTTCGATGGAGCCCAACACTGACCATTGGGGAGCAGATCATTGCATGGACTCAGATGTTGTGCCCGGCGTGATTTTTGCAAACCGCGATCTACGCGATTTTGGAACGATCTCTTTCCGGGATATTCCATTCCTGGCGATTGGCAAACATCTTAGCCAATCGAATATAAAGCCGCCTTCTCAAGCTGCGGGGGAGGGACAGAAGGATCTTGAAGAACGCTTGAAAGGCCTGGGTTATCTCTAGTGGATAAGCTCTTTTCAGGGTTTGGAAAAAAGCCATTATCGCAAAGCCCGATCATTATCGTCTCCGGTCTGCCCCGCTCCGGTACGTCCATGATGATGAAAATTCTGGCTGAAGGCGGTCTCTCGGTTGTTGCAGACCAATCCCGTACAGCAGATGAGGATAACCCAAACGGTTATTTTGAACTGGAACTGGTCAAGCAGATGTCAGCAGGAAATATCGAGTGGCTTGCCGGTGCGAGTGGGAAAGCAGTCAAAGTAATTTCAGGTTTATTGGAACATCTACCGCAGGAGTATTTCTATAAAGTCATCTTCATGGAGCGCGAAATCAAGGAAATCCTTGTCTCACAACGCAAGATGCTGGCACATCGAAACGAAGAATTGAAATCAAACGACGTTGAGATCGAACAGCAGTTTCAAAGCCATTTGTCTGCACTGAAGCCCTGGTTAGTTCGTCAGCCAAATATGGAAGTCCTATATGTTAGTTATAATGCTCTCATAGCGAATCCGGAGCCATTATGCAGGCGTCTGATCGAATTTACAGACACGCCCCTTGATCTGGGTCGAATGCTTTCCGTTCCCAGTAGAGACCTGTACAGGAATCGGGCGTCCCGAAATTGAAACGATTATGACGTCGGCGTCGACCCAGAAACATAAATGAAATCATTTTGAGGAGTCACTGCAATGTACAAACTTGTATTGGTCCGTCACGGACAAAGCACGTGGAATCTCGAAAACCGATTCACAGGCTGGACGGATGTGGGCCTGACGGATCTGGGCAAGGAAGAGGCGCATGAGGCAGGGAGGTTGCTCAGGGAGGGTGGATATACGTTCGATGTTGCATACACCTCGGTCCTCAAGCGTGCAATCAAAACGCTCTGGATTGTAATGGAGGAGATGGGATTGGAGTGGCTGCCCGTCTATCGCGCCTGGCAATTGAACGAACGTCACTACGGTGCCCTGCAGGGTTTGAATAAGGCGGAGACGGCAGAAAAGTTCGGTGATGAGCAGG
>DASWKT010000390.1:0-13614 GCA_036396515.1 Anaerolineales bacterium
TTGGTGATGTTCATAGGTTCTCCCGTTTTTAACCACAAAGGACACGACACTTGCACCCGATTTGCTGCAGTGCAGGTGAGGAGCACAAAGCTAAACCCTTTGTGTCTCTTTGTGTACTTCGTGTTCAAGAATCTTCTGTACTGCTAATTCGCCCGAATGAATACAATCCGGGATTCCAATGCCGCGATAGCCGTTGCCTGCCAATGCCAGCCCGGGATGATCCTCCAGAGCGGCGTCAATGCGCTTGAGAATTTCGGGATGCCCAAGGTTGTACTGCGGCATAGCATTTTCCCATATAAAGACACGCGTGAGAAGCGGCTCGGCGGTGATGCCAAGTGTCAATTTCAATTCTTCCATTGCTAATTCAAGTAATTCGTTTTCATGCCATGGGATGTCCTGTCCCGCTCTGCCCACGAACACACGGATCAGGGCATACCCATCGGGAGCACGATGTGTAAATTTTGTGGATGTCCATGTGCAGGCAAGAGCTTTATGTCCTTCGCGGCGTGGGATAACGTATCCATAGCCATCCAGCTCGCGCGGAAGGTCATTTTGTCGATACGCGAGAGACGCGGTGGCAGTTGAGGCATAGGGAATGCTTTTTAAGGTAGAAGCAAGCGTGGGGTCGAGTGAGGCGAGCAGTTTCCCACTCACAAAGGCTGGAGTGGCTAAGATAATGGAGTCTGCCTCGAGGGTTGCACCAGTTTCCAATTCTACGGAATAGCGAGAATTGCAAGTCGATATTCCAGAGACATGCGTATTGAGACAAAGTGTTGTGCCATTCGTTTCAAGAGAAGAAACGATCGCTTCGACGATTTCCGCAAGACCTGTTGTGGGTGTAAGAAACGCGGAGCGAGAGCCTTGAACCGCTTTTCCATTCGACTGCTTTCTTATTTCCAGTGCACCGCGCGCGAGGCTTCCATACTTGATTTCAAGATCACGCAGATACGGAAAAGTGGATGCCAGTGAGAGTTGATCGCCATCGCCCGCGTAAATCCCAGACATGAGTGGCTCAATTAGATTTTCATAGGCTCCGCGGCCCAAACGCCGTGACACAAAGGAACCAAGGGATTCATCGCCATTGAGAGATTTTGCTGGCAGAAGGAAATCAAGCCCCATGCGCGCTTTGCTAAACCATGAAACAAGCCCCGATTTGAGAATCGCCTGGATATTTGTCGGGACCATCATAGCGAGTCCATCAGGCAGGGGAAGCAAACGTCCTTTGCTTAGGACATACGTATTTTTCTTGTGTGGATTCGTTCCGTGCAGTCGTTCGCCGAGACCAAGCTCGTTGCAAAGTGCAACAGCCCAGGGTTTAGTAGCGAGAAAAGTGTCAGGGCCGCCTTCGATGATGAATTGACCATCGTTCAGTGCAATACGGTCTGTGGTGATCTTGCCGCCCCAGCGCGAATCAGATTCGAGAAGGGTGATGTGTGCATCCGGGACTTTCTTTTTCGCGTAATACGCAGCCGAGAGCCCGGCGATGCCGCCGCCAATGATAACGATGCGTTTCATAGCCAGCCTGACTCCCTTGCTTTTTCACGGATCAATCGGGCCAGCCCATTAATCATTTCAGGTGCGGTGTCGAGCATCTCGATGCGCTCGAGATGTATGTTAAGCGATTTGGCCAACTCTTGATAAACGATGTCTATATCGTAAAGAATCTCCACATGCTCGCAGACAAAGCCAATCGGACAGATCAGAATGTGCTGTTTGCCTTCCGATGCAAAGCGTTTAATAACTTCTGATGCATCGGGGCCCAGCCAGGGTTCGCTGGAAATAGCTGCTGACTGGAAAGCAAATTCGTGGGGCTGTGGATCAAGACGTTCCATTAGGGCAGAAACCGTCTCTTGCAACTGAGCCGGATACGGATCGTTCCATTCCAGGATCCGCTCTGGCAGGCTGTGTGCTGTAAAGATCACAGGGACTTCGGCGCGAATTTCTTCGGGAAAACGCTCAAGTGCAGAACGTACACGATCAGCGAGCGCATTCAAATAACCAGGTTGCAGATGCCAATCTTCAACCAGCGAAAACGCAATGGGTAAATTGGCTTCTTCGACCTTTTTATGATACGCGCCGATGCTCATACGCGAATAATGGGGTGCCATGACCAATCCCACAGCCCCCTCGATGCCCTGATTGCACATGTCCACCAATACGTCTTTGATGAACGGGTGCCAATGACGCATGCCCACGAAAGTTCTGAACTCTTTGCCTGAATTGTTCAAGGCAGCTTCAAGCGCGTTTGCCTGGGCCTGCGTCTGTTCCAAGATTGGGGAACGACCGCCAATCTCACGGTAACGTTCGCGCACTTCATGGACGATCTCGGGCGCGGTGGGACGAAATCCACGCACATCCATGAGATATGGCTCGACCTCATCAAGATGATTGGGACCACCATAAGCCATGACCAATACACCGATCATAGGACCTATACCCTTACCGCACTATATTCGTGAACCATATCCACGACCGCTTTGACGTTATCGACTGGTGTGTTTTGTAAAATGCCATGACCCAGATTGAAGATATGACCGGATCTACCGTTTGCACGACGCAAAACATCTTGAACGCGTTCTTTGAGTTCAGGCAGAGGTGCAAAGAGGGTGACAGGATCAAGATTCCCTTGAACGGCAACGTTGTTTCCGAGCAGAGCCCAGCCATCGTCCAGCGGGATGCGCCAGTCGAGCCCGATCACGTCCCCACCGGCGCGTTTCATCAACGGCAAAAGAGTGGTCGTATTCGTGCCGAAATGAATAACAGGTACACCTTCCGCTTTAGCAGCTCGTAAAACTTTTTGCGAATACGGCAGGACAAACATTTCGTAATCAGAAGGACTCAGCGCACCCACCCATGAATCAAAGACCTGCACCGCCTGCCCGCCGGCGCGGATTTGCGCCACGAGATAATCCGATAGCACGGATGAAAGCTTTTCCATCAATGCGTGCCAGGTTTGGGGATCAGAATACATCATCGTTTTGGTCTTAAGGAATTCGCGCGATGCCCCACCTTCGATGATGTAAGATGCGACAGTGAACGGCGCTCCGCAAAAGCCGATGAGTGGAATCCCATCCAGTTCTCCACGCAGGATGCGGATCGCGTCCATCACGTAGCCCAAATCTGTTTCTGCATTGACGGGTTTCAGCGCCCGGACATCCGCCATCGTGCGGACGGGATTCTGCAAAACGGGACCTTCCCCTTTGGCGAACTCCAGTCCAACTCCGAGAGGGATCGCGGGAAGCAAAATATCCGCGAACAGAATCGCCGCATCCACACCCAGGGCGCGGACAGGCTGCATAGTCACCTCGGCGGCGAGCTCGGGCTGATAGCAAATCTCAAGCAGGGAAAACTTCTCGCGGATGGCGCGGTATTCGGGCATGTAACGCCCTGCCTGGCGCATGAACCAGACCGGTGTGGCATCTACTGGCTCGCGCCGGCAAGCGCGTAGAAAACGGTTGTTCATTTCCATAAGGCAAGCGTCTCTTCTGCAGGATGATAAATGGCTGTGTGTAATGGCGTGTCGCGCAGTGTATAACGGCGCGCTTCCGTGTCGCGTAGTTCGTTGACCAGATCCGAAAATTGGATCAAATCATCGGTTTCATAAACGACGACAAATTCCTGGTTTTGCAAACCGAACGAATAAAGAAGCAACTGGCTAATCTCCTCGTGTTGTTTGCCGATGCGGATGTGCTCGTTCATCATGCCCTGGCGCGCTTCACGGCTCATCAGGTACCAATCTGTTGTTTTGGAAAACGGATAGATGATCAAATACGGTTTACGTGTTTCGGCAAACGGATCGATCTCCTGTTTGGAACGCGCCTTTGAATACTGTGACGGGCGTGTGAATCCCCAAAGCGAGCCTTGGATTTCAATCAGGTGACGGAAGAGATTATTCGCCGCGCCATATTTCTTGAAAAATACAGCCGCATCCTGCTTATCGTCCGCCGTAATCGCAGACCAGATGATCAGGTCAATGCTGCTCTCGGTGGATTGGAATATATCTACTTTTTGTGAAGCCCTACAAAGACCATCCAGCCATTCCTTATGAAAGTCTGCGCGCTCCTGCGAGGAGACAGACCAATACGCATCCTTGAAAGTGACGAGAGCAAAATGGTTCAGCGTACGACTGGTTCCTTGAGGCTTCAGATCATCCATTCTTAAACAGTCCGTGGAAGATAAGAACAAGCGGGATCGGTTTCCAGATAATCTCCAGTTACGCCATACGCACGTCCGCGCTGGCCGCCGCACACATCCCGGTATTCGCAAAATCCGCAACGTCCCTTGATCTTGTCGGGATTGCGCAAGTCGTTGAAAAGTCTTGAGTGGCGATACACGTCAACCACATCATCCGTGCGCACATTACCGGCCGTGAGCGGCAGGAAACCCGAAGGCTGGATCTCACCAATGTGTGAGATAAACAGGAAACCATTGCCATCGTTGACCCCGCGCGTCGGGCGATTTAATCCGTCCGCGTATTGGAAGCCTGCACCCTGGAATGTAACAGGCGTGCCATTTCCCTGCTCGGCCTTGCGACGTTGAATCGCCACGCGACGATACATCGGTGCGGCTGTCGCTTTGATGTCGAATGGAGCGGTTTTCGAAAGGTCATATAACCAATGAAAGACGCGCTCGTGTTCTTCAGGTGAGATCATCCATTGCAGCTGAGCCCGTCCAGTTGGGACGAGGAAAAAGACCGACCATTGCACCGCGCCCACTTCCTGGATGAATGGAACCATATCGGGCAGCAGATCAACATTGAACATTGAAACGGTCGTATTGACCTGTGCGCTCAAACCGGCCGACTGCGCATTGCGCAGAATGTTCATCGTGCGCTGCCACGAACCTGGCACCTGACGAAAAGCGTCATGCGCCTCGGCAGTGGGAGCATCCAGACTGAGGGCAATGCGCCGGATACCTGCATCGCGCGCCTTTTGCAGCCGTTCAGGCGTGGGCAGAGCGGTGGCTGTCGGCGTGAGTGAGCAGCGCAGTCCCTTTTGAGTGGCATAAGAGATCAACTGGAACAGGTCCTTGCGCATCATCGGGTCACCGCCGGTAAAGATCAGGATGGGATTGCCAAACTCCTTGATGCTGTCAATCAGACGTAAAGATTCTTCTGTATTGAGTTCACGCGGATCCGCACGATGCTGGGCATCCGCGCGGCAGTGGACGCATGCAAACGCGCAGGCACGTGTCACTTCCCAAGCAATGGTAAAAGGTGATTGGTTGAAATCCGCCACTTCCATGCGCTGGTCGTGCAGGTTGCGCTCACTGGCGGCGCGTTCGGTCAGGTTTTGGGCAAGTGTCATATATTTTTTCCTTTACCGGCTAGTCCTCGCGAATTCCCTTTTTTTTTGAACGGCCAAAGCCGCAAAGGCCGCCAAGAAATTCTTTTTGGTTTTCTTTGCGTACTTAGCGGGCTTCGCGGTTCGTTTTTTCTTGAATTATTTCAGCCACCTCGCCGCATCCACGGCATGATACGTAATAATTAGATCAGCGCCTGCGCGTTTGATGGCAGTCAACGTCTCGAGCGTAACCTTTGCTTCGTCCAGCCAGCCATTCGCGGCAGCGGCTTTGATCATTGCATACTCGCCGCTTACGTTGTAAGCAGCCATCGGCAATTCGGGGAAGGCGTCCTTTACTCTCCGAATGACATCAAGATATGCCAGGGCGGGTTTCACCATCAGCATGTCCGCGCCTTCGTCTACATCCAGTGCGGCTTCGCGCAAGGCTTCACGCACGTTAGCAGGATCCATCTGATGCGATTTCCGATCGCCAAACTTCGGCGCGCCCTCGGCAGCTTCGCGGAACGGGCCATAAAACGATGAAGCATATTTCACCGCTTACGATAAGATGGGAAGATTTCCAAAACCTGAGGCATCCAGCGCCTCACGAATCGCCGCAACCATTCCATCTATCATGCCGCTCGGTGCAACGATGTCTGCACCAGATTGGGCATGCGAGACAGCAACTTTCGCAAGAACATCAAGCGTCTCATCATTGAGTACATAACCTTCAGGTACTTGCACCTGATGATGCTCACCGATATTCAAAATTCCGCAATGACCGTGATCCGTGTATTCGCACAGACACACATCCGTCACCACAACCATCTCCGGGAGTTCTTTCTTGATGGCGCGAATTGCCTGCTGGACAATTCCATCTTCCGAGAAGTTTTCTAGTCCAATCGGATCCTTCTCTTTGGGGATTCCAAACAGGATGACAGCGTTCACACCCGAGCTTACAGCGGTTTCCGCTTCACGGACAGCTTCCTCCACTGACAGCTGGTACACGCCAGGCATCGAGCGGATCTCACTCCGACCAGCGCCATGCCGCACGAACAATGGATAAATAAAATCGCGCGCGTTGAGCTCCGTCTCGCGCGCCATCGCCCGGATGGCAGGAGTGGTCCGCAGCCGGCGGGGACGTGTAACGAGTGATGATGTGCGTGTTCTGAGGGCCTGATTTTCGCTGTTCACCAGAGTCATAGGACCTCCAATTTATTTGCCAACCTGCGAATGACTGCAATCAACCCCTCCGTCGTATATTCTTTGGCGACCACAAGATTTGTGATCCCTTCTTCGCGTGCCGCCTGTTCCGTGATCGGACCAATACATGCAAAGAACGGGTTGTCCGGTAAGCTATGCGGATCGAGCCCGTTTTGTTTTGCGATGGTAACAAAATTCTGTACAGTGGATGGGCTGGTGAACGTGATGACATCCACACCTGTTTTCAACGCGGCGAGACCGTCAGGATCAGGCTGCGCGGGCAAGGTTTTGTAGACCGCGATTTCATGAGCGATACCGCCCACTTCAGCGATTGCTTCTGGCAAAGCTTCACGGGCGATCTCTGCACGCAACAACAAAACCCACTTGCCGCGTAAATCTCCCAACCCGGGCAGGATGGCTTCAGCGATAAATTCTTCAGGGACAAAATCAGGTGTGATGCCGCGCGCGCTCAAGGCCTCGGCGGTTTTCGGACCGATGGCCGCGACCTTCACGCCCGCATCCCGCCATCCCTGTAGAGAAGAAGCGGAAAGTCGATTGAACACGACCTTAACCCCATTTACAGATGTAAACACAACCCATTCGTAGCAACTCAATTTCGATAAGGCTCGATCCAGCGCACCATTATTTTCAACAGGAAGAATTTCGATCACCGGGAAAAAAATCGGCTCGAAACCTGCTGAGCGCAGTTTTTCAGCGAAGTCATCGGCTTGCAGACGGGGACGAGTGATGAGGACTTTCATGTTGTTCAGCATCCTTTTATCAATATTTAGTGAATAGCAGCCAACTTTAGAATTTCATCTGCACCTCGAGCGATGGCTTGCCCGGCAAGTTCAACTCCAAGTTGCAGCGCGTCATTTCCTTTACCAGAAGCGTTGATGATCGTTTTGCCATCCAGTGAAGCAACCAAACCTGTCAAACTAATCGTTTGATTTGATGTCGCATACGCTGCCACAGGTACTGAGCAGCCGCCGCCAAGTCCGCTCAGGAAGGCGCGTTCGGCAGTGACCGCTCTGCGCGTGGAGTCATCGTCCAGCGCGGCCAGCAGGCTAAGGGTCGTCTGATCGTCACTGCGGCATTGAACGGCCAGTGCGCCCTGTCCGGGCGCGGGGAGCATCACATCCAAAGAAAGCCATTCGGTCACATGATCATCCAGACCTAAACGAGTGAGTCCCGCACCCGCCAGGATGATGGCGTCGTACTGACCATCCAACGCCTTTCGTAAACGGGTATCCACGTTGCCGCGCAAAGACTCCGTGCGAAGATCTGGGCGCCATGAAAGCACTTGGGCTGAGCGGCGCAGGCTCGAGGTCCCAACCGAAGCGTTAGCAGGTAGGGTCGAAAGGGTGTGGCCGCTTGCCGAGATCAACGCGTCGCGCACTTCTGCGCGGGCGGGCATACATCCTATGGTGAGACCAGCAGGGTTCTCGACGGGCAAATCTTTGAGCGAATGCACTGCGCAATGCACAGCCCCGGAAAGCAACTCGCTTTCGAGTTCCTGCGTGAACAAACCTTTTCCGCCAATTTCCGGCAATGGTCTATCCAGAATTTTGTCGCCCTGGGTCGTGATGATCTCTTCCTCACTCTGCAAATCGTGATGAATATTTTTCAGAGCCTGGATGACCCACTGAGATTGCCAGCGGGCGAGGGCAGATGGACGTGTGGCGAAGATTAGTTTCATCGTATTTGTGATCAGTCAGCGGCCGTGGAGAGTGAACATGATTGTCCCGAGAATTCGCACAAGCCATCACTCTTTAATCCAAACAATGTACGGGCAACAGCGGCATACTCAGGAGCGTGAGGACAAGCCGCCTCCGCGCGCAGACGTTGGGTGGGCGCATCCAGAATTTTTTTGACCAGTGCCTGCGTCATGGCTTCAATGCGGTCGCGCTCGTCCGGTGTCAGATCAGGCATCCGGCGCAGAGTCTTCTCCAGGACTCCCTGGCGAATGACCTCGGCTTGCTGGCGCATATCAGCGATGATGGGAAGCATCTCAAGCGATTTCATATACTCTGCAAATTGCAGGAGCTCTTCTTCTAGAATAATTTTGACTTGCGGCACTTCGGACATGCGTTCGGCAAGCGAATGTTCGAGCTGGGCATTTAGATTGTCAATATCGTAAAGCTGCACACCAGGAAGGCTGGCGGCATCAGGGTCAATATCACGCGGCACGGCAATGTCGATCAACACCAGCGGACGTACGGTGCGCCCTCGCATTGCTTCATGTACCATTTCACGCGAGATAAGCGTGTGCGGCGCGCCTGTGGATGCGATCAGGATGTCGGCAGATGCCAGCGCAAAACCAATGTTCTCAAAGGTTGTCCCCTGCGCATGCCAGCGTTGCGCAAGGGAATGAACACGTTCCAATGTGCGGTTGACCACCAGGATTCGATTCGCGCCGCGCTTGCGTAACGCCTCCACTGCGAGTTCGGCCATTTCGCCTGCACCTAGGATAACAATCTGCGCCTCGGAGATTTGGTATACCGTCCGCTCAGACAAAGAGGCGGCGAGGGAAGAAACAGACGCAGGATTGCGGCTGATGCCGGTCTCTGTGCGAGCGCGCTTGCCCGCGTGGATAGCGGATTGGAAGAGTCGGTTAAGAACCGGACCTGCGGTATTTTGTCCACGCGCCAGTTCGAGGGCGCGGGTCACTTGACCTAAAATTTGCGGCTCGCCTACGACAAGGGAATCCAATCCCGCGGCAACATTGAAGAGATGACGGGCCACATCTTTATCATTGTGATGGTAAAGGTGTGTGATAAATTCATCGCATGCCACGCCATGCGCTTCAGATAAAAAATTCTCCAAATCAGAGAATTTTATCCGACTGGAGACTGCGTAGATTTCGGTGCGATTGCAAGTGGAGAGGATTACCAGCTCCGCCAAGTTGCTAGATTGGTGACCACAGGAAAGTCGGGAAAGTGAAGCCCGGATCTGTTCTTCACTAAAGGCAAGACGCTCGCGCAGATCAACAGGGGCAGATGTGTGGCTGAGTCCAATGGAAAATATGTGCATAGCGACTTTGGTTTTTTCCACATACCACTATAGCAACAAAGTTCACAATAGCACACCAAGGATTCAGAAAGTTTTTATTAGGAGTGAATGAAATCAACTAAGAGTTTGCTCATTTACAAAACAAATGTCATCTTCAACGAAGATGTTAATCACATCATGAGCTTCTCGCGAGCGTACATACAAGACCGCTACCAGATGCGCAGCCTGGGTCTTTTTACTGCCGCCAAATCAGTAATTCATCCGCACCTTCGGAATGAATCATCAAACTGGAAATTTACCAAGCTTGAATTTGTGTTTGCTTCCGAATATCCTCAAACTTCTGAAACGTAAATTGTCCCCCGCCTGCTGAAAGCACGTTTGCTGTCCCTGCTGCTACAGCATCGCACAGAGCTTCCGGCCAATCCTTGCCAGCATCCAATCCGCTGACGAGTCCGCCCAGAAATGAATCTCCGCTGCCCACCGTGCTGACCACGCGTACGCGAGGTCCCTGCGCATGCCATCGTCCTTCATTTGTTGAAAGAAGTGCTCCCGCGACACCAAGGGTAATTACACAAGCGGTCAGGCCACGTTCGCGCAGAATCATCAGCGCACGCTTGGCAGATGTCAAATCTTTTACTTCAAATCCAAGCGCCGCACCAATCTCATTCCCATTCACTTTAATGCAGATACCAGGGTAAGCAAGTACTGTATTCAGTGCAGTCCCGCTGGTGTCCACCCAGACCCGCTGACCTGAACTAGCCAGCATGTTCAACAGTTCCCGCAAATCGTCTGGAGAAGAATTGGGAGGCAAACTGCCACTTATGCACACCAAACCTGCCGAGGAAAGTTGTTTACGGATATCCCGCTGCAGCTGTTTCCAATCTGATTTTGAGACAGGCATGCCGGATTCATCGATCTCAGTAGCATCAGTATGTTGAGAGACAAGGATAGTACAAGTCCGTGTTTCAGAGCCGGTCCATGTCCATGAAGAATTCAACCCATCTGTTTGAGCCAGGTCTGCCAGGAGGCGACCAGTATGGCCCCCTGCAAATCCCATGCATAACGATTCACCACCTAGTGTGCGTATGGCACGTGCCACATTCAAGCCTTTGCCTCCCGCGGCGACAATGACCTGCTCGGCGCGATGGACACTACCCAAGACCAAGCTGGGCAAAATGATCGTGCGATCTATGGCCGGGTTTGGGGTAATGCAAATGATCATTTCAAGGAGTACCGCATTAATATTCTAAGCTGAAATTTTGCTTTAGCTTGCAATTTAATCAAATGGTTTCGTCATTGATGAGACAAGCGGTAGAAAGGTCAAGGCTTCCCCAAGCGTTGGTTGTGCTGCCGTCCCGCCAGCAGCTTGGGTAGAGAGAGCGCCGCATGCCGCAGCTAATTTCAGAGAATCCTCCAAATTCCAGTTATTGAGATAGCCATATAGAAATCCTGCGTTGAAGGCATCCCCTGCCCCGATCGTGTCGACAATATTCACTGCGATGGATGGGATAAAGATTGTTTTATCTTTTGTCCGCAGAACCGCGCCTTCCGCGCCGAGTTTGATGACAACGAATTTACTCTTGGCTGCAAGCTGCTTTGCAGCGGATTCAACATTATCCGATTGTGTAATTGAAAGCGCTTCGGTCTTATTCGGGAGAAAGATATCTGTAGCTGAAAGCAGTTCACCAAAACCCATCCATTTTTCAGACGGATCGTAATTTGTATCGAGCGAAGTGGTCAAGCCAAGGGAATGTGCGCGCTGAAACAGTGCTGGCAAATCAGGTTGGAGTTTGGTCTGCAAAAAATAAGATGCAACATGCAGATGACGGGTCTGGCGAAGCAAATGATCGGGGATATCTGATGCTTGTAGATCGGCAATCAGGCCGAGGTGAGTCAGGATCGCCCTGTCCGCATCCTGATTCAGGATCACGCTGAGTCCCGTTTTCCCATTTGGGCGAATCAGAATGTTGCTGACATCCACATTTCTTTTTTGCATTTCATAAAGCATAAAGCGGCCAAAGACATCGTCGCCACATACGCCAATGAAGGCGACGCGCAGGCCCAGGCGCGCAGCGCCGCATGCAAAGATCGCCGAGGAGGAACCAACAGCCAGAGTGTATGAATCAACCAGTTTTTCGACCTGTCCAAATTCAGGTACAACATTACCTGCAAGAATCAGATCAGGATTGATCTCACCTGCAACCAGAATATCAAACGATCTTGGCATGGGACACAGATCGATAGTGTTCAATCAGCGTAAAGAAAGCCACACTGACTAGAACCAGCGCGCCAAATACAAGGTACATGCCACGGCCTCCGATACTGCCGATCAATAGACCACCGAAGAAGCTGCCCACAGCAGCGCCAATACCCATCATCGCGGCGCCAAACAAACCCTGGGCAGTAGCTTTCAATGCATTTGGAGCATTTTCGTGAGCATAAGAAACGCCTGCAATCCAAATGGCAGGGAAGGTAAAACCGTGCATGAGTTGAAGGGTCAAAATGGCAATGGGAGTATTGAACGCGGCATAAAGCAATACGCGCACACCAATGACGATCATGCCAAGCACAAGCAGACCATGTGCCTGGAAACGCCTGAGCAATCGATCGCCAAAGAACATCACAGGCAGTTCAGAGAGCGTGGAGATCGTGAGGGAAAGTCCCATCAAACTTTTACTGGCACCAATTTCCGCCAGATACACAAATTGATAGGTGTTGATGGATGCCAGGCCCACGCCACAGATAAAAGCCATGCCCAGAAAAAGCACCCAACGGCGATTTGCAAGCAAAGTCCCAACGCCACTCCAAAAAGACTCCTGCTTATCCACCTTGTTGAAGACAAGTCCCTGGCTGACAAGCAAAGTCAGGGTCATGCCAACAGCATAAATCCAATAAGCCCAGACAATGCCGTTGCGGTCAATCACTACGCCGGAGATAAAAGCCATCACTCCCCAGCCAATTGTGCCGCCGAGCCGAATGCGGCCATACATTTCACGCTGGTCGGCCAGCATGGACATCGTGGCACTATCGCCCAACGAGGGAATGGGAGCGCTCATGAACGCATAGAGTAGGACCAATGGAAAAAGAACGGCGAAATTCCTGAGTGCGGGTATGATCAGCGTGCAGACAATCGCCACAATGGTCGTAAAACTCATAACCAGTTTATGACGATGTGAGGCATCAGCGATGCCGGTCCAAAGCGGTGCACCGATCAAAGTAATGAGAGGCGCCGACCCTGCCAGCAACCCGATCTGTGCACCTGAAAGCCCAATGCTTTGATAGTAAAGTGCCGTAAATGGAAATAATCCGGAAGCCGCGGCAAAGAAAAAGAAGTGAAAAAGAAATGGCCAGATTTTTTTCATTTATGCTTCGTAGGATCGATACCAATCAAACGGCGCATCGGCTTGATAAAAATCGGTATAGGGTTTTGCGAGTGCGTGACACAATGAGCTGAGGCGCGAGATCCGTGGGCGCGCCGTGGTATGCAGGAATTTCATACGCTGTTCGCCGTCCATCATGACTGCTTCTTTCCAAACCGCGCGGCCCACGGCGATACCGCTTGCGCCCGCGTTACAAGCGATCACTACCTGTTGAAGGAAGACATCGTAATCGACAGCGGCCGATAAGAGAATCCACGGCACGATGGATGCGGCAGAAATTTCTGCACACGCCTCAGACCAGACCTTTTGATTTGTTTCTGCTACGTCGAGTGGGAACTCCGCTTTGAGCACGTCTACACCCAATGGGGTCAAGCGTTTGGCCGTTTCCACCACTACATATCTTTTCTCTTCGGATGAGAGTTTTTTGTTTTTATCCAGTGAATACGATAACGGCTCAAGTATGAGCACCAGATCGTGCTTTATGCAAGCCTCTGCAATTTGTTTTGTGAAGGCCTCAATCTGAGAGGCTGTTTTTGAGTCAGGGTGATAGTACACGAGCAATTTGATCGCGGGTGCACCCATACGCTTGGCTTTCCCCACCGACCAGCCAGGGATGATCTGCGCTTGACGGGCAGTCGCCTCGCCGGTGTAGCCTGTGGATTCAACCGCAACAACCAGCCCCACATCCTTAGGGATCGCGTGTTGCGCAATCGCTTGCGCAGCAGAGACTTCAGGGT
>DASWKT010000391.1:0-33345 GCA_036396515.1 Anaerolineales bacterium
GTTCGTATGGATTTCCCTGCAGCATGCTGAGAGGGTTCCAGTGCTGCCTCGATCCATTCATCATTGCCATCTCCACAGATTTCCAAATTAGAATATTGGACTTTATTAGAATTACTTGTGCAATTCCCCATTTAAGAAGCAGTAAAAGCATCATACAGCGCGGTCGTTCACGGGAACGATGAGTTCAGCCGGGTTGGGAAGAGGAGCCGTGATTTCGCTCAATCGGACGGGTCGATGTTCCAGGTTGGATTTTTTCGCGGCCATCCCCATGACGACCGGGATGCGCCCGTCGATGCCGGTTACCGGAGGAGAGGTGTTCTCCCGAATGCTCTGCTCAAATTCCTTCATCTCGGCAATGAACGACTCCATGTAACGCTCGAGGAAGAAGTACAGCGGTTTGGCCGAGTGGACGCCATCTGCGTTGAAATACACATCGTTATCAGGCGTGTTATTGTGCGCCTGAACCATGCCGCCTGAACCGAACACCTCCACGCGCTGGTCGTACCCGTAGACCGCTTTGCGGCTGTTATCGATCGTGCCGATGGCGCCGCTGGCAAACCGAAGGGTAATGACGGCCGTATCCACATCGCCGGCCTCTCCGATGGCGGGCTCCACCATCACGGCGGCCGCGCTGTACACTTCCTCCACTTCGCTGCCGCTCAGATAGCGCGCCATGTCGAAATCGTGGATGGTCATATCCAGGAACAGGCCGCCGGAGACTTTGACGTAGGAAAGGGGTGGGGGAGCCGGGTCACGGCTGGTGATGCGGATGATCTGCGGCGTCCCGATCTTGCCTTCGGCCACCATCGTGCGGACTTTGCGGAAGTTCGGATCGAAGCGGCGGTTGAAACCGATCTGCAGCTTTACCCTGGCCTTTTCCACCGCTTCCAGCGCGGCGTCGATTCTTTCCAGGCTGAGATCGATCGGTTTCTCGCAGAAGATGTGCTTTCCTGCCCGCGCAGCCTCGATGACGATTTTGGCGTGTGTATCTGTCGAAGAACAAATCGCCACGGCATCGATGGTCGGGTCCGAGAGGATCGCTTGGTAGTCTTCCACCGCGAGGGGAACATGGGTGTGGGCAGCTAGATCCTGCGCTGCCTTCAAGTCGACATCTGCAATGGCGGCTACCTGCACTCCAGGGATTCGAGTCGCCAGATTTTCAGCATGAATTTTCCCAATGCGGCCGGCGCCGATCACACCGAAGCGGAGATTATCTTTTTGTGTCATTATGCTTTTCCTTATTCAAAAGTATCAGGCTTTTACCACTCCCGACTCCAGCCCGATGCTCGCCAGATACTCGCGATTGCGTCGCGCGGATTCCTTCGGCTTCCCCATGCCATATAAATTGGGAAATTCTGCTTCAAGGTGTGAGTCGAATTTCTCTGCCATTTGTTCCAGACCTGCCACTATTATTATTTGTATTACTAATTATACGCGTCTATTGAGCCTCATCGTTGGACCTCCGACCGAATGTAGAACATTGCTCAAGGAGATCAGCATACAATTCACCTGGCTTCTTCGGCGTGAGGTTGAATTCCTCGGCTAACTTTTCCAACCCACAAATACTTTCTACAAAGGATCAAAGATATTCCAAACTAGTTGTTAAAGGTTACCGATAAAGAGCATCTGCTTTTTATTGTTACGCCCCTTAACTCGATATTGGCTATTTGCTCGGCCAAATTTTGTAATCTGCATCGTATAACAAAGCAAAGCTCAAAACTAGGACTAAACGTCACTAAAAAGAAGATTAAGAATGATTCGAGAATTGAACCACTTGAAGTTAAGACACTACCTTATTGATCTTAATGATTTACTCCAACTTGTTGACATTGGTCGCAGCTTCTTGTATACTCATGAAAGCGCTTTCAGAAAACGTTTTCATATTTCCTGGATTCTAAACGAGTACTCGACACTCCGACAAAGATGACTGTCAAAACCCGCCCACCTACTATTGCCGATGTCGCTCACCGCGCAGCAGTTTCGATTGCGACAGTAAGCCGTGTGCTCAATGGGACAACCCCTGTCCAGGCAGAAAAAGCCGAGCGAGTGCGCCGCGCCATGGAAGAATTGCATTTCGTGCCACATACCGCGGCGCGCACCCTCGCCAGCCGCCGGACAAATACGATCGGTCTCATCTTGGATGAAATTGGCCGCGACTTCTTTTCCCCTCTCCTGCGCGGCATCGAAGCGGCCGCACGTGAAGCTCGATATGATCTGCTCATCAAAACAACAGGCTCCCCGCATGCGAGCCTGGCTTCGATAGATGCGCTCGGCCAACACAATACGGATGGACTGATAGTGTTCATTGATAGTCTCAATGAGAAGGAATTGGCTCGTCTCCACAAAATTGGATTTCCACTTGTGCTAATGCACCAGACACCACCGGAAGAACTTGATATCCCAATCATTACGATTGAGAACAAATCCGGCGCGCAGAAGCTTGTTGAACATCTCATTGAGGTTCACGGCTGCCGCCGGATCGTTTTTTTACAGGGTCCGGAAGGCAACGAGGATTCGGAGTGGCGCGAACGCGGATATCGGGAGGCACTTGAAACACATGGCATTGAATATGATCCTGCGCTCATCACCTCAGGTGGATTCGACGATGAGCAGGCCTTTCACAGTATTCAACAAATGTTATTGGATAGGATTGAGATGGATGCCATCTTCGCCGGTGATGATGAAGCGGCGATGGGAGCAATTCGCGCGTTAAGAATGGCAGGACGCCTCGTTCCGGCAGATGTAGCTGTAGTCGGTTTTGATGATGTTCCCTTCGCCCGCCACCTCTCCCCCACATTGACCACAGTCCGCGCTCCGATTGAAGGAGTTGGCGGCGAAGCCGTCCGACAGTTGCTGCATCTAATCAACGGCGAGCCGGCTGAGGCTTTGACTCTGATGCCCGTCAAGTTGATCCTACGCGAATCGTGCGGGTGTGAGTCCAAACAAGCTTCAATTCAAGATGAATTACTGTCATCCACAAGGAGGTGAATCAAGAAAAGAACGCCCTGAACAAATCGTATCCAATCCATTCAAATTCTTCGGAGGAGAAAATGAAAAACAAACTGTTCAAAATATTTGCGTTGTTCGCAATGGCTTCCATGCTTTTGGCCGCGTGCGGCGGGCAAGTCGCTGCGACCCAGGCCCCTGAAGCAAAAGTGTTGCGTGTCTGGATCCAGTGGGGTGATAACCCGCAGCAAATCCAGACCCTCTTCGATAAGTACACTGCAGAGACAGGAATTAAAGTCGAAGTAACTGCTCCGGTGGAGGATGATAAGATCCTGCCCGCAATGACTGGTTCAGAGCCTCCCGACGTTCTGGTGTTAAGTGGCGGCGACCTGGTCAAATCGTATTACAGAGAAGGCCTGGTGGATGATTTGAGCGGTGCGATTCAGAGTGGTGGCATTGACCTGACCGATTTCTTCGACGCGCCGCTCCAGCAATGCAAGCAGGGCGACAAGATCCTGTGCCTGCCCTGGGGAACAGATATGTACGCCCTGTTCTGGAACAAGGATATGTTCGAAGCCGCTGGACTGGATCCTAATACCCCGCCAAAAACGATGGAAGAGCTGGCTGAATTCGCTGATAAACTGACTGTGCGTGGCGCCGATGGGAATTTGGAGCAAATCGGTTTCCTGCCTGATCAAGGCTGGGATCATAGTGAACTGTATGTTCGCATGTTCGGCGGATTCTGGTACAGTGACGACGGCACGCAATTGACTGCCAACAGCCAGCCAATGATCGACTCGCTGACATGGCAGCAGCAGTTTTATACCAACTACAACGCAGATGATGTGATGGCATTGTCATCAGGCTGGGGCGACGCGTATATGTCCGCCGATTATCCGTTCTACACTGGCAAGATGGCAATGTACGTTGACGGCGAATGGATGACGGGGCCCAACTTCATCAGTGCGTTCAAGCCCGAAGCAAGCTATGGCGTTGCTCCCTTCCCGCCTCCTGCGGATCACCCTGAACGCGCTAACACGGCTGTCGTGCAGGGAACTGTTGCTGTAATCCCTGCCGGTGCAAAAGACAAAGATGCATCCGCCAAGCTGCTGGCCTGGATGATGTCCCCCGAGATCGTGGCTGAAGAATTTTGCTTTAATGCCAACCTTCCGACAAGCAAGAAAGCGGCTGAGGACCCATGCTTCACCGAGAATGAAAAATTCAAGGTCTTTATGGATCTGATGGCCAGCCCGAATGCAAAGCATATCATCACGACCCCCATCTCGCTCGAATTCAACGATGCTTATGGATTGGTCTTTGAGCAGGTGGTACATACAGGTGCAGACCCAAAGCCTCTGCTCGATGAACTCCAGGCGGAGTTCGCGCCTAAATTAGAAGAGGCACTAAAGTAAGCTCCAGGAGCTGTATGAGGGCGGTGTGATCGCCGCCCTCTTTTCTGATTCTTTTACCAAGGAGCACGACATGCAAGGATTAAGGATGAGTGAAAGTAAATGGGTCTGGCCCCCCAAATTTCCCAAATGGGGATATCGCAAGCGCGCCAATTTCAGGACCGGAATGTTGTTTTTGCTCCCGTGGACAATTGGCTTTCTGGTTTTTACACTTTACCCCATGGTGACTTCGCTGATCTATTCTTTCAGCATATATCATTCCAGGCAACCGCTCGAGTGGGTAGGTTTGCAAAACTACGCCGATCTCCTGAAGGATGATCTATTCTGGCAATCCCTCTCCAACACGGTTTACATCGTCGGCATCGGTGTTCCGCTAACACTGCTTGTATCATTTCTGTGTGCCGTGCTTTTGAACCTAAAAGTAAGCGGCCAGTCCATTTACCGCGTCATTTACTTCCTGCCTTCGATTGTTCCAACTGTCGCCAGCACCATCCTCTGGCTGTGGATCCTGAATCCACAGGTAGGCATTTTGAACTCCATCCTTGAATCCATTGGGATCGATGGCCCCAACTGGATGAGCAACCCCGCCTGGTCCAAGCCGGGACTGATCCTGCTTGGCATGTGGGGCACGGGGGGGACTATCGTTATTTATCTCTCCGGGCTGCAGGATGTGCCAACCACCCTGCTCGAAGCAGCAGAAATTGACGGGGCTAATTGGTGGCAAAGGTTATGGCACATTACGATTCCGATGGTATCGCCCATCACACTTTTTAACCTGATCACCGGCGTGATCGCCGCCTTCCAATACTTTACCCAGGCCTATGTTTTCAGCGGATTTCAGGGTCTTGGCTACCCATTGAATTCAACCCTCTTTTACAGCGTGTATCTTTACCAGAATGGTTTTCTCTATCTCAAGATGGGATATGCTTCCGCCATGGCGTGGATCCTGTTTATCATTATCCTGATTTGCACTCTCCTGCTTTTGAAGGTTAGTGCACGGTTCACATATTACGCCGGGTGAAACCATGAGCAGTAACATTCCTTCTCAACTGACCCTTCATCCTAAGGTTGAAACGGAAGAAGAAATCCTCACACGGATGCGGGCTCGCAAAGCGCGTAATTTCGTCAGGTCATTCTTCAGCCATACGGCGATCAACCTGGTCGGCTTGTTTTTCCTGCTGCCGTTCCTGTGGATGCTGATCACTGCGTTCAAATCAAGCCAGGATGTCTTTCATACCCCTCCACGCTGGTTGCCATACGATAACGTTCGCGTGGAGGTAAATGGCGAGCAGCTAACCCTCTACAACGTTCAAACCGAGCAAGGCGTCAGGCAGTTGGCGGCGGTCAAGATCCTGGAGGGTGTTGGCACCTTTGTAGACCCAGCCGACCCAAGCCAGACTTTTGAATACGAGATTCAACAGGGCGCGCTGAAGGTTGCCGAACCTGTCACGCATGTCAGTTTTCGCTGGCAGAACTTTACGGATGCCATGAACCGGGGCAGTCGTCCAACAGTGGGAGCAAGTTTCTGGAGATATTTCAGGAACAGTTTGATCATTGCCTTCTTCTCGATTGTGGGAACACTTCTCTCGAACACACCGGTTGCTTATGCGTTTGCGCGCATCAAATTTCCGGGCAGCGAAATCCTTTTCATCCTCGTCCTGGCAACCATGATGCTGCCCTTCCAGGTGACGATGATCCCTATCTACCTGTTCTTCAACAACTTCCTTGGCTGGGGTGACACCTTCCTGCCGCTTATCATTCCCACATTTTTCGCCAATGCCTATGATGTATTCCTGCTCAGGCAATTCTTCAGGACCATTCCTGAAGAGATGTGCGACGCCGCCCGCGTGGATGGTGCATCAGAGTGGCAGATCTTTACGCGCATTGTCCTGCCGCTCTCTGTGCCTGTCCTGGCAACCGTCACCGTCTTTACCTTCCTGTGGGCATGGAATGATTTTACCGGCCCGCTGCTCTTCCTGACCAGCCCGAGTAATTTCACCATGTCACTCGGACTGCAGGATTTTCAAAGTCAGCGGACGATGGTATGGAATCAATTGATGGCGGCTTCCGTTGTCTTCACTGTTCCCATCATCATCGCGTTTTTCTTTGCACAGAAAACCTTCATTCAAGGTATCAAACTTACTGGCTCAAAAGAATAATGCTTTCTTTTACAAACATCGCCCTCTTCCAGGATAAATAAAACGATGTATCACCGCACGCGCTGGACGCCCGAAAAGATCAAACAGCGGCTCGAGCTGATCGCTCCGCTGGTGTACCGAAAACAGAAAGCCTTGCCATCATTCCGCTATCGTGAGTTGAACAGCCCTCTGGACTTACCACCCAGCGGCATTGCCGCAGCTGATTCGGCAGGCAGGTTTGAAATACTTCATGACCCTCAAGATTGGCTGGAGCCAGTACGACCGGCTGCCTTACGACACGTTCATGTGGCAGGGCATTGATGGTACACAAATTCTCACACACTTCAGTACCGTCAAGGAATTTGGTAGTCCATACGCTAGCACATACAATTCGATGGCGAATCCCTGCGAAGCGCTGGGCACGTGGCAGGGCTTCCAGCAAAAGGAATTGCACAAGAATTTGCTCATGGCATACGGGTATGGCGATGGCGGCGGTGGTCCTACACGCGAAATGCTCGAGAACATCGAAGTCATGAATCACTTCCCAGGCTTGCCGCAGGTAAAGCAATCGAGCGTAAAGGCATTCGTGGAAAATGATTCGATCCACTTGAACTTGAAGCCGTATCAAATTATGACGATCAGGCTGAGGGAGAAGGCATGAAAATCGCATTTGCCGGGACGGGATATATTAACAAAATACATGCGCAATCCGCGAAAAATCTGGGGCTTGATTTGGTCGCAGTGGTCAATCATAAGCAGGAGTCCATGGCAGAGTTTGCCAAACGATTCAATATCACGCGCCAATATGAAACTGTGGAAGCAATGTTGACAGACGGAAATGTGGACGCGTTGGTGGTGAGTACACCGAATTATTTGCACGCACCGCAGACGATTGCCGCGCTCAACGCGGGTGTGCATGTGATGGTCGAGAAGCCGATGGCAATGAACGCGCAGGAGGCCGAGAAAATGTGCGAAGCCGCTGAGAAATCAGGCGCCTTGTTGATGGTGGCACATTGCTGGCGGTTTGACCCAGATGTACTGTGGCTGAAAGAGCAATCGAAGAAATTGGGAAAGATCATCCGTACGAAAGGAATCGGTGTGCATACCCATTGGGGGCCGAGCGGATGGTTCACGCAAAAGGAATTTGCGGGCGGCGGCGCGATGGCTGATATGGGAATCCACGCGTTGGATACCGCGCGATTTTTGCTGGGCGATCCGAAGCCTGTTGCCGCGTACGCCAGGATTGGAACCTATTACAAAGACTTCGATGTGGATGACACAGGTGTGATCATCGTCGAATGGGATAATGGCGCGACGTCATATATCGAGTCTGGTTGGTGGCAGCCGCACGCAGACGGGCCCCAAGCCGCAACACAGTTATATGGCATACAGGGTTTCGGCCAGTTGTTTCCCACGAAGCTCGAGTTTCCCAATATAAAAGCAGGAAAACTGGATGTGATTAATTCTGGTTTTGGATTTCCACGTGAGGAACATTGCCCGCAAAGTTTGTACGATGATCAATTGAAGTATTTTGTGAACTGCGTTGAAAAGAAGCAAATCCCCGTTCCGGGTGGAATGGAAGGCTTGATAAATATGAAAGTTGTCGACGCGGCCTATGAAAGCTCGAGAACGGGAAAAGCAGTGGAGATAAGATATTCGCGCTGAGTGCTAGGCAATCGAAGCGCGCTTGCAATGTGTCCTGACTGCCCTCGACTTCGCTCGGCAAACGCTCGCTCGGCTCAGGACGAAGAAAACTCAGTGGCAATGGATAAATATGACAGAGGATAAATAATGACCCCAAACCCGTTTCTCAAAAAGTTAGGTTGTTCAGACAATGAAAGGCTTGTCATTATCCACACCGATGATATCGGCATGTGCCATGCGTCGTTGCAGGCTTTCAAGGATTTATGGAAGTTTGGCACGATCACCTCTGGCGCGGCCATGGTGCCTTGTCCCTGGTTCCCTGCCACTGCACAGATGTGCCGCGAGAATCCCGAAATCGATCTGGGAGTCCATGCAACATTGAATGCGGAGTGGGAGGCCTATCGCTGGAGCCCACTGTCAACACGCGACCCCGCATCTGGTTTGTTGGATACGGAGGGCTACTTTCATCAATGGCAGGATGCCGTGTATCAAAATGCGAAGCCTGAGGCAGTCGATGCCGAAGTCAATGCACAGATCGAACGCGCCCTCGCGGCAGGGATCGATGTTACCCACGTTGATACGCATATAGGCACGATTATGAGTCCACTGTTCATCCAATCCTATATCCAGGCCGCGGCAAGCAGACGGTTACCTAGTATGTTGCCACGTCTAGATGCAAAAGGTGTTGAAGTGATTGGAATTAGCGATAATGAACGAATTTTCTATGAGCCGATTGTGCAGATGCTCTTGGAGAGTGGAGTACCGATGCTTGAAGGACTCATTTCGATGCCACTCACTGAACCAAATGGACAACTGGAAACTGCAAAAGATTTGCTGGGTGATTTACCGGTGGGCATTACGCATTTTATTTTGCACCCATCGATTGATACAGCGGAGTTGCGTTCCATCTGCCCGGATTGGGAAAGCCGCGTCGCCAATTACAACACATTCATGAGCGATGAGTTGAAGAAGTTTATCGAGCAGGAAGATATCAAGTTGATCGGCTATCGCCAAATCCGAAATGCCATGAGAAGTTAAGATGAGACGTGACGAAACATATTTTCTCTCCTTATCGTATTTGTCCGATTGGCGCGCATGTGGACCATCAGGGCGGCTCCGTGTTGGGAAGAACGATCAACATGGGAACAATACTCGAGTATTCACCAATGGACTCAAAAGAGATCCACATTAAGAGCGATCCACTGGGCGAAACAAGATTTCTTATCGGTGACGAAATTGACAAAACACATTGGGCGCGCTACGCACAAGCCGCAGCAACTGTGCTGGACAAAAAGCAGATACTCAAGCGCGGCTTTAAGGCTCAGCTTTCCGGCACGCTGATCGGCGCGGGGTTAAGTTCTTCGGCGTCGGTGAGTCTCGCGTATCTGAAAGCCCTGGCTGATGTAAATGATATCGAGCTTTCAAATGAAGGATTTGTTCAAATGGAATACGAGCTCGAACACGATGTGCTGGGTCTACAAATCGGATTGCTCGACCCGTTGACCATCGTCTACGGAAAAAGAAATGCGCTTCTTTTTATGGATACGATCACTGCTTCTGTTAGACCTATTTTTGACCCCCCCTCCAACCACTCTGCGTGGATCGTGGCGTATTCGGGAGTTTCGCGTGAGCTGACCAAAAGCGGATTCAATTCACGCGTGCTCGAATGTCGAACAGCAGCATCCTTATTGAAGGAGGGAGCGCAGATATTATCCGACGTTCCGCGTGACCTGTTCGAAGAAAAGAAAGCGGGCCTGCCAGAAAACCTGCGCCGCCGCGCTGAACACTTTTACGGTGAAGTGGATCGTGTCCAAAAGGGTGCGAAAGCCTGGGAAGAATCAAATCTGGAATTATTTGGAAAGTCGATGAACCAGTCTTGCGAATCATCCATCCGTTTATATGAATCCGGAAGTGAAATTCTCATCCAATTACATAAGATCACCAGCGAGACGCGCGGCATTTATGGAAGTCGATTCAGCGGTGGCGGGTATGGCGGATGTGTGGTCGCGCTCACAAAGAGAGACCTGGCAGAAAACGCAGCGAGGGAGATTGCTGATAAATTTTTGGCACATCATCCTGAATTGCTTTCAGCTGTGTACGTGGTTGAGGCGAGTGATGGTCTGCGATGATTAAATCCGCAGTGTTACTCGCGGCGGGACGGGGAAATCGTCAGCGCCCATTTACCGATAACACGCCCAAATCATTATTGCAGGCCAACGGCCGTGCCACTTTGGATTATGTACTAAGCGCTATTATGCATGCGGATATAACGCGAGTTTGCATTGTGACAAATCATCTTGAGGAAAAGATTTTTGATTTCGTCGGTGATGGCTCAAAATGGAAATTGAATCTGACCTTTGCCCATCAAAACGAACTGCGCGGCAGTGGCGATGCGTTGATGAGTGTGCCACGCCAATGGATTCACGATGAGCCTGTGCTGGTCCTCGCCACGGATTACATTTTGGAAGAAAATGTATTGTCCGAGTTGGTGAAAGCGCATGAACTATCAGGCGCGGAGATTACGATGAGCTTGAAGGAGTGTTCTGTGGATGAGCTGATGGCACGTTCCAGTGTTGAGGTGGATTTGGGTTGGCGCGTAAAGCGCATCATTGAAAAGCCAACGCGCACTGAGATTTTGAGTCCATATGCGGCTTCCGTCATGTACATCTTTCCTTATGCAGTTTGGAGTTACTTGCCGCGTATCAAACCCTCTGTGCGCGGTGAGATCGAACTGCCAGGCGCTGTACAGATGATGATCGAAGATGGCTACAAAGCCTTTGGTTTGGTACAACACGCACCAAAAGAGTGGAAACCTGATTTCATAAATAAGCCGTTGGTTGAGTAGCCCTGAGCGTGTGTCCCTGGCTGGCACCGCCCGTGATTTGCTGACCTGCACTTGCCGCTGCGCGGCTAAGCGCATGCGCACACCTGCCCCGGGCGTGGTCCTCGACCATGCCGGGGAGTGTAGCAAATCATGCAAGTGTACGGGCGAGAAAATCACTCGCCTACTCAACGAGCGAGAGTTGAATAAACATGGAGAATTCATGAGATATTTTCTAGGAGTTGATGTAGGCTCATCCAAAACCCACGCGCTGATCGCGGATGAAGAGGGCATATGTATTGGCTTTGGCAAAGCAGGTGGTGGCAATCATCAAGGCACTGGTTATGAAATGTTGACAAACGTTTTGCAGAAATCAGTTCAAGGTGCAAGTCAGATGTCTGGTATAGCGAAGGATCAGATTGCGGGAGCAGGCTTCGGCGTGGCGGGATACGATTTTCCATCCGAAAGAGAAGACCATTTGCAGGCAGTCGCTCATTTAGGATTATCGTGCCCTCTGGAAATTGTCAACGATGGTGCAAACGGATTGATCTCCGGCACGTCGCATGGAATTGGAGTCAATGTCACAGCAGGCTCAGGCAATAATTGTCGGGGCCGCGGCAAAAATGGTAAGGAAGGGCGGATTGTCGGCAACGGGGTAATGTTTGGTGAATACGGGGGCGCAATTGAAATCGTCTACCGCGCCATGCAGTTTGTTAACTATGCCTGGATCAAGCGGACGCCGCCAACCAAGCTTACAAAAATTTTTCTAGATGCAACAGGCGCGACGGATGAAGCAGACTTAATGGAAGGGCTCTCACATGATCATTATCAATTGGTTCCATATATCGCCATTGAGATTATGAATGCTGCGCGAGAAGGGGATCACGCGGCGCTTGAAGTGATACGATGGTCAGGTGAAGAACTTGGCTGGCTGGCAGTTTCTGTTGCACGACAAATTGAAATGGAAAATGAGGAGGTTGAAATCGTTCAATCGGGCAGTGTCTTTAAAGCGGGCGAACTCATCATTGAACCCATGCGCGACATCATCATGAAATATGTTCCGAAAGCAAAAATGATCCCTCTCGATGGTCCGCCGGTCGTGGGCCCGCTCATGCTTGGCATGCAAATGGCAGGCATTGATCCTTATCCCATGCGCAAAATATTGATCGAGACCGCGAAAGAACTGGTGAAATGAAAAGGAGAATCCAAAATGTTTGAGTTAGCTATTTTAGGCGGATCGAAAACCCGCACGGAACCCTACCCGCCATGGCCCGTATGGGATCAGCGCGATATCGACGCGGTGACCGAAGTCATCAAGTCGGGGCGCTGGGGTGGGTATCCATATCCCGGACCGAAGACTGCCGAACTGGCGAAGAAATTTGCAGAAATGCAGGGCGGCGGATATGCTGTGCCGATGGCCAATGGCACTGTGACCATGGAGGTTGCCTTGCGCGCGGCAGACATTGGCTGGGGCGATGAAGTTATTGTCCCTGCGTATACGTTTCAGGCAACAGCCTCAGCCCCAATGGCCGCGGGAGCGATTCCCGTTATCGTGGACATAGACCCGAATAATTATTGTCTCGACCCAAAAGCTGTGGAGAAAGCAATCACTTCAAAAACAAAGGCGATCATACCAGTACATCTCGGCTCGAACATGGCGGATATGGATGCGATCATGGCGCTGGCACGCTCCGCGAAACATGAGCTGATCGTAATCGAAGACTGCGCGCACGCGCACGGCGCGAAATGGAACGGCCGGGGCGCAGGGACGATCGGTCACTTTGGATCATTCTCTCTGCAATCCTCAAAGACCCTCACCACAGGCGAAGGCGGGATCCTTTTATGCCGCACGCCTGAACTCGCCGCGAAGGCTGCCTCGATCATTGATTGTGGTCGTCCGCACGCTTTGGGCGGAGGCGCTGAGGACTACACCCGGGAATTTCAGGTCGGTGGCAACTACCGGCTGAGTGAGATCGCTGCGGCTTTGGCGCTGGTCGGCATCGAGCGCTTCCCCGCACAAGCCAGGGAACGTGAAGCCATGGCGGCATATATGGATGAATCGCTTAGCGAGATCAAAGGTGTCCGCTTGCTCAAGCGCGATGAGCGTCACACCACCCGTTCATTCTATCGCTATATCTTCGCGATTGACCCGAAAGAGTTCGGCATGGAACATGACGTACTGGTCGGCGCGCTGGATGCCGAAGGGATAGAGTGCTGGACGGGTTACGAAGCAATGAACAACTACACTTTGTTCCAACCCCACAAATCGAAACTGGCTGTGCCAAAGGCCTTCCCCGAATATTTTGACTTCGAGAATATGAACTTGCCCGAAGCCCAACGCGCCTGCGAGCATGAAGCTGTATGGCTGGATGAAAATGTTTTCCGCGCAGGAGCAAAAGGCGTGGATGATGCGGTGGATGCGATCAGGAAGATACAAAAAAATTCAGTAGAGTTGAACGAGGCAGCGGAAGAGTTGAGGAAGAAGTACAAATAAAAAGTCATATCTTAAAGGATGTCCTCAATGAATAACAATGATTTCCCTCGTTTTGATTTGCAGGGTCAGGTAGCCTTAGTGACCGGTGCGGCGCGCGGCATTGGGCACGCCTGCGCTCTGGCCTTAGCCCACGCTGGCGCAGATGTTGCCTTAGGATTGCGCGATGTACAAACCGGGGTTGAACTGGCGAGTGCTATCGAGGCAATGGGCCGGCGTGCACTGCCTCTGCAAATGGATGTGACGCGTCTTGATGAAATTCAAAAGGCTGTTGATGAAACAGTCATACATTTTGGGCGATTGGATATTCTAGTAAATAATGCCGGGCTGGGGCCAAGCAACCTTGCTGAAAACGTTCGTGAAGAAGATTTCGACTTTACTCTGGCCGTCAACCTGAAAGGCACGTTCTTCGCCAGCCAGGCGGCAGGCCGAGTGATGATCAAGCAAAACTACGGCCGCATCATTAACCTGAGCTCGCAAGCTGGCTCGGTCGCTTTGCCCACTGAATCAGTCTATTGCATGACCAAAGCAGCGATCAATCATCTAACGAAATGTCTGGCTGTAGAGTGGGGACCATACAACATTACGGTCAATGCCATCGCTCCCACATTCATCAATACTCCTGGCACCGCCGAGGCTCTTGAAGACGAAGCTTTTCGCGCTGACGTGATTTCGCGCATCGCACTGGGACGCATCGGCGAGCCCATGGAGGTCGCCAGTGCAGTCATATTCCTCGCTTCGCCAGCCGCCTCTCTCATCACAGGCGATATACTGCTCATTGATGGTGGCTGGACGGCACGCTAGAGATGAGTATCGGTTACTCAATCAACCATAACCAGGCGTTGTCAAACTTGCAGACAGTTTTGCGCCCCGACTGGCTGAGCGCCACCAGGGCGATGAATCCGCGTTCAAAGGTGGTATCGGCATTTTGAAGGGCCCGTCGACGGGCGCGAAAATCTGCATTGATCTGTTCCACCACAATTTCATATTCCGCCTGTTGTTGCAGATAGTTAGCCATTGCTTCCGCATTCGATGTGTCGACCGGCTTTTCCGGTTCGGGCGGGAGATTCGGCTGAAGAGGCGGGGCACTGGGATCGATCTCCCCGATCAAGTTACCATTGGTATATACCCAAAATCGATCCCCTCGACCGACAACAGTTAATCGGTTCGTTGCTTCATTCTGCCAATTAAAGTTGGGATCCTGCCCTTGTGCATATATATCCTGACCAGTGACAACTTCACCCTCTGCCATGGTAGCAAACAAAACATGCCCACTGGCTACCCGTGTCATGATCGTCAGGTATTGGTTCAGGGCCGCCTCTTTCCCATCCGAGCGCAACACGAAACCGCAACCTGAGGCGGCGCCTATCGCATCCCAGGTGATATCACCAGAAACCACAAAATCACCGGCCACGGTGGCAATGAAATGGTTGATATAGTCGTACTGCATGAACCCTTCAACTTCCAGGGTCACGGGCGGGTGAATCCACCCCATCCGCCCAGCAGAGGGATCAACTCCATATCGGGGTAGCTCGGCCAGAATTGGCGCGTATGCTGCGGCGGTTGCCGTTTGAGCATCAGCGCCTAAAGCACCCAGGGCTGCCTGGGTCGCAGCAACCGACTGGCTTTGGGAAGTTGCATCGGCTTGAGCTGTCTCGAGAGCGGCGTTGGGGTTCAGATTCGCGGCCGCCATCGCTGTTGCCGTTGCTCGGACAGAGGCACTTATAGCCTCAATCGTGCTTTCTCTGGCCACATTGCTGCTCCCCGAGCCACAGGCACTTAATAGACTCCCAAGCACCAGCAAATGAAGAAGTGTTGCCGGTTGAAGTTTCCACTTCATTTTATGTCACGTCTTTTCGTTTTTGCAGGAACAGGATCGCCACAAATAAAACCAGGATAATGACGCTCTGCACCAGCCAGGTAAAGATGATCTTACCCCAATACGCCGGGCCATTCTCCTTATCTACGTAGGTCCAGCCAAACCCGGTGTTAAAGGTATCGACAACGCCCTCCGCAGGTGTAACCGCCGAAGCCTGGGCAATCTGCCACTTGATCAGTTCTTCCTGGTAGGCGATCGCTTCGCTTTTGTACACTTCAGATTGAGCCTGATAGGCTTCAATCTGCTTTTTGTAATCTTCTTGAATGGCCGTTGCCTGAGTCTCCCAAGCTTGCAACTGAACGAAAAAATCGGCCATTGCTACATTGTCTGACTGATCTATCGGCTGAACCGGACGTTCAGGGATCACCGGTTCCGGAGGTGGAGGGCCAAGAGGTGCAGGCTCAACTGGTGCAGGTTCCTCGATGGCCGGATTATAGAACTCGCCAAGACCTGGATAATTGCAGGACTCTTCCTTGAGCATATTTAACCCCATGCACCTGCAGCCATTAGCCAGTTTATCCTCGATGGTCATTGCGTTGCGTACATCAGGGGGCAACGCCCAACAGATATCCGCAGCTATGTCTGAACCTGGACCGGTGATACCCATCAGCGCCTCGAAAGCCCAGCGAGTGGAGGTTGGCGCGCTCACAAAACCGGGTATTGGGATCAATGCGCCGCCCAGAACAATTTGCGGCAACATGAGGATAATAACCAATAAAGGAGCAGAACTGGCCGTTGGCGCCAGCGCGGAGGCGAACAAGCCCAGCATCATGCCAGCAATGGTTGCCAGAGTCATAGTGACATATACCTGGAAGAACTCGACTACTCCTCCGGGCATATCGAATGCCAGATAGTGAACAATCGTGTAAACAGCAGCCTGGTATAACCCCAGCAAGGCAGCTACCCATACCTTCGATAGCACATAAGGGAGGATCTGTAAATTGACCAGACGCTCCCGTTTGTAAACATCCTGTTCCTTGACAATTTCGCGCATCTGAGAGATACCGCCGACCATGACACCATATATGGTCAACAGGAAAAGGGTGATCATTACATTAGCCATTTTGCCGTCGCTGAAAGCAAAGGGATTCCGTCCCAGAAGAACAGCCAGGATCACATCCAGGAGACTCACTAATGGCGCGGTTGCCAACATTAACCCCAGGGCGAAACGGTCACGAGTCAATATCTTTACATTGCGAGCGGACAGGATAAGGAATTGACTTAAAGCGGAGACCTGCTTAGGCTTTGGGCCGCCGGTCTTCCGAACAGTTTTCTCAGGTTGCGCAGTAGGTATTGCGTGTCCGGTAGATAGCTTACCTTCGAGCGGCTTCAAAACATATTTTTGATAAGCCTTGTTTTCGCGATAGCGCTTAGCCCAATCTTCGGCTTTGCCACTGCTGGGATTGTCCAGGATGGCATATATCTCGTCAAACTCGATCTTGCCAGCCCTGCGATCGCGTTCAGAGCGATATTGATCAAAGTATTCCAGCGCTTCTTCAGGAGGCCCAAACCAGGCCAGATAACCACCTCGCGCTAGGAATATGACCTTATCAGCCAACATGACGTTCTTCGTAGCGTGAGTAATCAAGATGATGGTGCGTCCCTGATCAGCCAGACGCCGCATCAACTGCATCAAAGCGGTTTCTGTGCCTGGATCCAATCCGGATGTAGGCTCATCAAGAAAGAATAATCCCGGTTTTGTGATCAGTTCAACCCCAATCGAGACCCGCTTTTGTTGTCCTCCGCTTAGCCCACTGATCTGAACAGCTTCGCGATGCGTGAGATCGAGATCTTCCAGCACCTCCATGACCCGCCTGTGTCGTTCTTCTTTGGATGTATCAGCAGGCATGCGCAACTGGGCAGCGTAATCCAGCGCCTGATAAACGGTCAACTCCATGTGAATAATGTCTTTTTGTGGAACAAAACCAATGTCGTTGCGGATGGCATCGAAATGAGTATAGATATCAATGTCATTAACGAATACCCGTGAAGGAGGAGTAGCGGGGCGATAACCTGCAACAGCATCTACAAATGTGGATTTCCCGCCTCCACTCTGCCCAACGACAACGATGAACTCGCGCGGTTTGAAAGCTACTGAGATATCCTGCAGGATATTTAAGTCTTTACGTACCCATTTGTTCAGCCGAATGACATCGACGTTTAATCCGTTGCTATCATCGTAGTGTGCAAGCTGATCTTTGCCCATGACAAAACGGTATTGTCCAATACGGATGGAATCATCGGGCTTTAGCCACATGGCCCCGTCAACTCGCTCGCCATTGACAAATGTCCCGTTGGAACTGCGCAAATCCACTACACGATATCGTTGGCCGACTCTTTCCACCTGGGTATGAAAGCGTGATACATTCGGTGATGAAAGGACTACATCATTACTTGGATCGCGCCCAATCTGGATAAGTGTCTTTTCGCCGAATACAATATCCCGCTCGATTTCCTGCGAGGCTTCCCCGGGGGCGTTATAGGTGATGGTAACCATCATGCCCGGATCCAAGCTGCCTATTCTGAACGTGTCACCATGACGCAAAACGCGTGAACCATCCAATGGCCGGCCTTCGAAGAGGACAGGATTCTTCGCTTCGGGCGCGACCACCAGTTTGTAGCCACCGTTCACCCGTTCCAGGCGGGCATGCTGGCGTGAGACAATCTGCGAGGAGATGACAATGTCATTGTCCTCAACCCGGCCAATGGTCAGGTTTGGGCGCGTCAAAATATGGGTTTGTGAACTGCCACCGGCAATGGCAACGATGAGTTTTGGTGGAGAAGCATCCAAGGGTCGCTGGGGTTCTTCTCCCACTACTGTCTGCAGCCCACTGTAAGCTATTGGGGTAGCAGAGCGTACTACAGTCTCCGCGCCTATTAATTGCGGAGCTTCGTAGGTAAGGGTTGCGGCGGCCCCCAATCGGATCTGGTCGCCAGACTTCAGAGGACGCTGTTCGACCAGCCGCTCGCCATTGAGGTATGTGCCGTTGCTGCTGCCCAGATCTTCCAGCATATATCCTTCCCCCTCACGCATCAATCTGGCATGACGGCGGGATACGGCTGAAGAAGGGACGACCACATCAACGGTTGAATCGCGACCGATGATGATTTCCGATCGAGTAAGTTCGAATTCCTGGGAAGAAGCCGTGCCTTTGCTGAGAATAAGTTTATGATTGCTGGGTTGAGTCACGGGTCTGATCCTGTTGTATGGATTTACAGTTGAGTTTCTTACTTGGGAGGAGTTCTTCTTAAGAACTAAGGGATAATGTCTGGAAAAATTTTCCCCGTTACGCTAGAATAAAAAAGAATAAGCCAAATCATGTAAAAATTATACCTTTTTGCCAAAAGGCATGTCAAGGAGCTTGAGAAATTGTTAGCATCTTGATATAAAACATTGAACAGCCAGTGAACAAAATGATTTCAATGGGAACATCGCAAAACACTTCCATTGAATAGCCGCTTTCGTGTTATAACCATAAAATTTCATGAAGCTCCTTAGAGGTCCCTATGAAGCAGCCATCCCACCCGCCGGTTCCCAAATCACACTTTACAGCAAATACCTTGGTCGATCTGCTGCGATCAAGAGCAGATCAATATCCCAATAGACTTGCTTATCGATTTATCCAGGATGGCGAGACAGAGGTTATCACTATCACTTACGGCGAATTGGATCGCCAGGCACGAGCGATCGGGGCATGGCTGGAGGCATCTGGCGCAGGTGGCGAGCGCGCGCTGCTTCTTTATCCTCCAGGACTGGACTATATCGCTTCTTTCTTTGGATGTTTGTATGCTTCCGTTACTGCAGTCCCTGCCTACCCTCCGCGTCTCAACCGCCCGGTCCCACGCATTCAATCCATCGTAGCCGATTCCCACGCCTCTTTTGCGCTAACCACCTCTACGATCCTGACGAGCATTGAACAGCGCTTCGCGCATACTCCAGGTCTACAGATCTTGCATTGGCTGAACACCGAACAAACTCCGCAAGGTTTGGAAGCAGACTGGCGCGATCCGGACATTACTTCTGATACCCTGGCTTTCTTACAATATACATCCGGCTCTACCAGAAAACCGAAGGGGGTAATGTTGAGCCATGGCAACCTCATGCACAACTTGAAAGCCATCCAACAGGGCTTCCAAATCGACTCTAGTGCTGCGGGCGTATTCTGGCTGCCCAGCTATCACGACATGGGCCTCATTGGCGGCATTCTCGAACCGATGTATGTAGGCGGAACATCCACTTTGATGTCACCGGTATCCTTCCTGCAACGACCCGTGCGCTGGTTGGAAGCCATCACCCGCTTTAGAGGTACCACCACTGGCGCCCCCAACTTCGCTTACGATTTGTGCGTTGACAAGGTCACTCCCGAACAATTGGAAACCCTGGACTTGAGCTCCTGGACTCTGGCCTTTTGCGGGGCCGAGCCAATCCGTCCTGAGACCTTGGAGCGCTTCGCTCAGGCCTTCGAAGTCTGTGGTTTTCAGCGCAGCGCTTTCTACCCATGTTACGGGCTGGCAGAGAGCACTCTGCTTGTTAGCGGCGGTGACGGTCCATCCGAACCGCGCACACTCACTTTGGATCGAAAAGCCCTTGAACGCGACCGCGTCCTCCCAGCCTCCCCGATCATGAGGGAGACACAAACTATGATAAGTTGCGGTCAAGCGATTATCGATCAGAAGATTGTGATTGCCGATCCAACCACAATGGCGCGTTGTGATTCGAACCAGGTTGGCGAGATCTGGGTTTCGGGGCCAAGTGTCGCACGCGGATACTGGGGATTGCGCGATGAAACTCGCAGAACTTTCCAGGCACATTTAGTCGATACCCGCGAGGGCGCATTCCTACGCACCGGTGATCTGGGTTTTATGCAAAATGGGGAACTCTATATCACCGGACGCCTGAAAGACTTGATCATCATCCATGGCAGCAACCATTACCCTCAAGACATTGAATTAACCGTCGAGTCCAGCCACCCTGCCTTGCAGCCCGGAGCGGGAGCAGCATTTTCCGTGGCCGAAGACGGTAAAGAATGTTTAGTAATCGTTCAAGAGGTCACCCGCCAACATCGAAAGACCGACCTAATTGAAGTCGTTTCAGCCATTCGGCAAGCGGTGGCTGAAAAGCACGACCTCCAAATATTCGCTATAGTTTTGGTTAAACCAATGAGTATCCCCAAAACTTCAAGCGGAAAGATCCAGCGCCAGGCTTGCAAGAAAGCATTCGTGGAAGGAATACTGAAAGTCGTGGGCGAGTGGAATGCCAAGGATGTAAGTGGAATGTCGCGACATCTCCTAACTATGTCCCGAAGTCAGGAGATGTCGCCACCGCGCCACGCCGAAGGTCCCGCACCAAGCGGGGGCGACGCTTCGGACTCCGCAACGAACAAACAAAAAATTACTTCCGAGCGCATTCAATCCTGGTTGCTCGCGCGCATTGCCACCATGCAGGGATTGGAACCAGCAGAGATTGATCCCCGCCAGCCGTTCACTTATTACAGCCTGGGCTCTGTTCAAGCCGTCAGTCTGACTGGCGATTTGGAAGTTTTTCTAGGTCGTAGTCTCTCCCCCACCCTCGCTTGGGATTATCCAACCATCGAGTTATTGGCGAACTATTTGGCTGATAATTCCTCACAGGTCCAACGCACAAGTCCAACTCCCGCCGTGACTCAGTCTTTTTCAGAAAATGCGAAGGAACCTATAGCTATCATTGGTTTGAGTTGTCGTTTTCCGAAAGCCCCTGACCCACAGGCTTTTTGGGAACTCCTTCGCAACGGAGTGGATGCCATCAGCGAAATCCCAGGGGACCGCTGGAATGTAGATTCCTTTTACGCACCTGACCCCGCCACGCCGGGTAAACTCACGAGCCGCTGGGGTGGCTTCCTGGAAACGGTAGACTCTTTCGATCCCCACTTCTTCGGCATTTCCCCGCGCGAAGCGGCTCGGATGGATCCTCAGCAGCGCCTCCTTATGGAAGTGACCTGGGAGGCGCTGGAAAACGCCCTTTTACCTGCCCTGTCTCTGAGTGGCAGCCGCACGGGGGTATTCATTGGGATCAGCAGTTATGATTACTCCCGCTTGCAATTTGATGATACGGACAGGATCGATGCTTATGCCGGGACGGGCAACGCTCATAGTATCGCGGCCAATCGCGTGTCGTATCTACTTGATCTGCGCGGCCCAAGCATGGCTGTGGATACAGCGTGCTCATCGTCGTTGGTGGCGGCTCATCTCGCCTGTCAAAGCCTTCGAAACGGCGAATCAGACTTGGCTCTAGCGGGAGGCGTGAACCTCATCCTGACGCCCGAGTTGAGCATCACCTTCTCTCAGGCGCGTATGCTGGCTCCCGACGGGCGCTGCAAAACATTTGATGCCCGCGCGGATGGCTACGTGCGCGGAGAGGGCTGTGGCGTCGTTGTGCTAAAGCGCCTCTCCGATGCCCTCCGCGATGGAGATAATATCCTGGCTCTCATCCGCGGCTCGGCAGTTAATCAGGACGGTCGCAGTAATGGACTGACCGCTCCGAATGGCCTGGCTCAACAGGATGTAATCCGCCAGGCACTTGCAAATGCCCAGGTTTCCCCAGATCAAATCAGCTATGTGGAAGCTCACGGGACCGGCACTCCTCTTGGGGACCCAATCGAAATGGCGTCTCTGCAGGCAGTCCTGGATCCTGACCGCCTCGGGGACAGGCTGTTAGTTGGTTCCGTTAAAACAAATATCGGCCACCTGGAGTCCGCCGCCGGAATCGCGGGCCTGATCAAGACTGTGCTTGCCTTACAGTATGAAGCCATTCCACCTCACTTGCATCTAAAGGAAATCAATCCATATCTGTCACTTGAAGATTCAAGATTGGAAATCGGAACCTATCTCAGACCATGGAATCGCCGCGACCGGCCGCGTTTTGCGGGGGTGAGTTCCTTTGGTTTCGGTGGTACGAACGCGCATATTATCCTTTCTGAACCTCCACCCAGTGTTGGCCCTGCTCCCATCCCAGATCCATTGGAACGCTCGCATCATATCCTGGCTTTATCAGCCAAAACAGAACCAGCCCTGCGAGAGCTGGCGCGGCGTACAAGCAGGCACTTAAAGGTTATTCATCAGCCCCTTGAAGATGTTTGTTTCAGTGCGAATACTGGTCGTTCGCACTTTGAACACCGTCTGGCAATACAAGCCAGCTCCCTGGAGGAACTAAAAACCGGTCTGGATGCTTTTGTCGTCGGCTCGGAAGCACCCGCTTTGTCAACCGGATATGTACAACCAGGAGCCCGCCCCAGGATAGCATTCCTGTTTACCGGGCAAGGCTCGCAATATCCCGGTATGGGACGCCAACTATACGATACCCAGCCAGTCTTCCGTGCGGCCCTTGATAAGTGTGCTGAGATTCTAGCATCCATTTTGGACCGTCCATTACTGGAAGTAATCTTTCCTTCGGATAAATCTAGTGAAGAAGCTGCATTCTTGAATCAGACCACATACACCCAGCCTGCGCTCTTTGCCCTGGAATACGCGCTGGCAGAGATGTGGCGTTCGTGGGGTTTTGAGCCACATGCTGTCCTGGGTCACAGCGTGGGGGAGTATGTGGCCGCCTTTGTTGCCGGTGTCTTCAGTCTGGAGGATGGATTGCGATTAATTGCCGAACGCGGCCGCCTGATGGGAACCCTGCCTCAGAACGGCAGCATGGCGGCGGTATTCGCAGCCGCACCGCGGGTAGCAGAGATCTTGAAGCCTTATGAGGATCAAGTATCGATTGCAGCCACGAACGGTCCGGAAAACACCGTTATCTCCGGAGAAAGCTCCGCTGTGCAGGTTGTATTGGAAGACCTGGCCAGACTTGGGATTTCATCCAAAGCTCTAACGGTTTCGCACGCTTTTCATTCCCCTCTGCTGGATCCCATTTTGGATGAGTTCGAATCAGCGGCAAGACGGATGCATTTTGAGGTTCCCCGCATCCCATTTATCTCCAACCTGACCGGCGATATCTTCGAGCCTGGTCAAATCCCAGATGCGGATTACTGGCGAAAGCATATCCGTGCAGAAGTGAAATTTTCTGCAGGGATGCAGTCACTTGCCAATATAGGAGTAGATGTCTTCCTCGAGATCGGCCCGGCCCCAGTCTTATTGAGCATGGGCAAGTATTGTCTGCCTGAATCTCGCGCCAACTGGCTACCCTCCCTGCGACCCGGACAGAATGACTGGCAAACGCTATTAGATAGTCTTGGAAAGCTTTATGTTCAAGGTGCAGAAGTGGATTGGGCAGGTTTCGATCAAGGATATATTCGTCACAAAGTTTCTCTGCCGAATTATCCTTTTGAACGCCACCGATATTGGCTTGAGCCGTCTGCCAGGAATTCTTCAACTGGTAAAGCAGCTACTCCTATTTCATCTCCTGCTCCAAAATCCAATAGGAAACCTCAACCACAGCATGAAGAAACTATTGATCGCGGAAATCATAAAAAGGCGCAGGCACAGCAACTGACTGTCAGCGGCCTGGATCAGGCAACTCTATTAGCCACTGAGCCGACTGAACGCCAGAGAGTTTTGGAAGATTTCCTCCAGCGACGGGCCGCCCGCATCCTGGGAATGGACCCTGGCCGGCTAGGTATCCATCAGCCGCTGGATACAATGGGACTCGATTCATTGATGGCGATCGAGCTGAGGAACTCTCTGGAATCCGAGCTAGGGGTTAAGCTGTCGGTTGCAAGTCTTCTTCGGGGACCAACCGTTTCCGGGCTTGCTGCTGAGGCCCTTCGAAATCTGGATTCGCCCTCGACTGCGAATAATGCGCCGCTTCTCCTGACACAAGGGGCTTCTGAGGAGAGTCCGCTTTCGTATGGCCAGCAGGCGCTCTGGTTCCTACATCAACTTTTGCCGGAAGGCATTTCATTTAATGTGGCCGGTGCGGTTCGCATCCTTGGAGATTTGGATGTACGAGCTCTTGCACGCGCCTTCGAACAACTGGTGGCGCGCCACGAAGCGTTGCGTACAACATTTCAGGTGGTAGCGGGCGAGCCCATCCAACGCGTGCATCCAGCCATGGATATTCAACTTCAGGTTGAGGACGCCTCGGCCTGGAGTGAGTCGCTACTCCACGCCCGACTGGTCGCTGAAGCCCATCGCTCTTTTGATCTGGAGAATGGGCCAATAATGCGAGCGCTATTGCTTAAGAAAAGTACTGGTCAACATGGAAGTAATAATCGTCATCGGCACGTATGGGGGACAGAACACATCCTGTTGCTTTCCATGGATCACATCATCACTGATTTCTGGTCGATGACTATATTGGCGCGCGAGTTGCTTAAACTCTATGAGGCAAATACAACTGGCAAGCTTAATGCTTTGCCATCACTCTCTGCTCGTTATTCAGACTATGTTCGCTGGCAAACAGAGATGTTGGCGGGGCCACACGGTGAAAAACTTTGGGATTACTGGCATGAACAGCTGGATGGTGAACTTCCTGCCCTAAATCTCCCCACTGACCTGCCGCGCCCGCCGCTGCAAACCTATCGTGGATCATCTCAGCATGTGTTGATGGAGAATGGACTCTCCGAACAATTGAAGGTTCTCGCCAAGGAGCAGGGAGCCACACTGTTTATGACGTTATTGGCTGCCTTCCAGGTCTTACTGCATCGTTATTCCGGCCAGACGCAGTTCCTTGTTGGCTCAGTCACTGCCGGTCGAGGACATTCGGAACTGGCTGGCCTAGTTGGTTATTTTATCAACCCTGTCCCTTTGCGCGCTGACTTTTCCGGTGATCCTACTTTCAATGAGTTTCTTCAGAGCGTGCGCCGGACTGTTCTTGAAGCTTTTGAACACCAGGATTATCCACCTGCCCTGCTTGCCAAGCGCCTGGGCCTGCAACGTGATTCAAGCCGCCCACCGCTTTTTGAAACGATGTTCATTCTTCAGAAAGCCCAGGAAGCTGAAGTTCAAGCACTCGGCCCATTTGCACTGGGCATGGACGGGTCATGTATGAAGGTGGATGGTCTGGTTCTGGAGTCTATTGCCCTCGGTGGCGAACCGGCACAGTTTGACCTGACGATGATGATGGCCGAAACTAATCAAGGGCTGGCGGCTGCGCTTCAATATAATACCGACCTGTTTAACAGCGATACTATCCAACGCATGTTGGCACATTTTCAGTCCCTGCTAAAAGGCATTGCATCCGACCCGCTCAGGCCCGTATCGGCTTATTCTTTGCTGAGCGAATCGGAGTACCAGCAAATTCTGATTGACTGGAATGAAACAGAGATTGATTATCCGCGTCATCTTTGCGTCCATCAGCTTATCGAGGAACAGGTAAAGCGCACGCCATATGCGGTTGCCGTCCAATTTGAAGATCAAAGCTTGCTCTATCATGAATTGAACAGGCGCGCCGATCAATTAGCCCAAACGCTGATCTCTCAGGGAGTCAAGCCAAATACATTGGTTGGCATCTTCGTGAATCGCTCGATTGAAATGCTAATTGGCTTGCTGGGCGTGCTCAAAGCTGGTGCCACTTATCTGCCCCTTGACCCGGCATTTCCCTCGGAACGCCTCGCTTTCATGCTGGAAGATGCACGGGCCTCCTTTATCCTCACGCAGGAAAGCTTAATATCAAGGCTGCCCAAGCATACCGCCCAAGTGATCTGTCTGGATGATATAAGCCATAGTAAGTTACTTCAGTCTTCAAACGGAAGTGAACCACATGTCAGCATTGCCAAACCTGATGATCTGGCTTATGTAATCTACACGTCTGGTTCGACCGGGAAACCTAAAGGGGTTCAAATACACCATCAGGCGGTCCTCAATTTTCTGTGCTCGATGCGTCAGCGCTTAGGCATAACTGCTGATGACACATTCCTGGCAGTGACCACTTTATCGTTTGATATCGCCGTCCTGGAACTCCTTCTTCCTCTGACCACAGGCGCGCGAGTGGTTATCGCAAGTTCCGATGTGGCTGCTGATGGTGCTTTGCTTGTAAATGCCCTGGATGCCTCACGCGCAACATTCATGCAAGCCACTCCAGCCAGTTGGCGATCTTTACTTGAAGCAGGTTGGCAAGGCAAGGATGATCTCAAGATATTATGTGGAGGAGAAGCTCTTACAACCGATCTGGCGGAGCAACTACTAAAACACGGCGCTCAATTATGGAATCTGTACGGGCCCACCGAGACCACGATCTGGTCTACTATTTATGAAGTTACTTCATCGGAGAGGGATGTCAATCCGGGCATATCCAATACAGTTGCGATTGGCCGTCCGATTGCTAATACCCAGATTTATATTCTGGATGCAGATCTGGAACCTGTCCCTGTCGGCGTGCCCGGAGATCTCTATATTGGCGGGGATGGTGTCAGCCGCGGTTATCTGCACCGCCCGGAATTAACTGCCGAGCGATTCATTCCCAATCCTTTCGACTCATTATCTGTTATCTACAAAACTGGGGATATTGCTCGCTATCTCCCGGATGGGAACATCGAGTTTTTTGGCCGCAGCGACCAGCAAGTCAAGGTGCGCGGTTTCCGCATCGAGACGGGAGAAGTGGAGGTTGCGCTGGCACAACTTCCCGCTGTTCGTCAAGCCGTCGTAGTGGCCTGGAAAGAAAGGTCATCAGATGCAAGCCTGGTCGCTTATGTGGTACCAGCCGAGGCTGCGAAGGAAGCGGATGCCAGTCAATTGCGCGCGTTCTTGCGACAAAAGCTTCCTGACTATATGGTGCCATCCATTTTCGTCAATTTAGATTCATTGCCTTTGACTCCAAATGGAAAAGTGGATCGCAAGGCGCTTCCGCGGCCATCGCAGGCGCGTCCCAAGCTTAAGGCAGTGTATGTTCCACCACGCACACAATTGGAACTGGAACTGGTCGAAATCTGCGCGCAGGTCTTGGGGTTGGAAAATCAAAGCTCGCACCCTGTTGTTGGCGTGAACGATAACTTCTTTGACCTGGGCGGTCATTCCTTGTTAGGAACCCGGCTGGTCTTCCTGTTACGCGAGAAGTATGGATTGGAAGCTGCAGACCTGCCGTTGCGGGCATTATTCGAGCATCCCACCGTTGCAAACCTGGCCAGAATAATCGAGAGGACCGGGGGAGGAAAATATGGCTCAGCCCATGTTAGTGGCAGTAGTTTCATTGAGCGCGGTCAATTAAGCATGGATGAATTAAATGCCGAAGCGGAACTTGACCCAGGCATCGCCGCTGGCAACCTTTTTTACGAGGCTGTTGAAGAGCCGAAGCACATTTTGCTAACTGGTGCCACAGGTTTTGTGGGTGCTTTCCTGCTTCATGATTTGCTTAAGATGACATCTGCAAAAGTTCATTGCCTGGTACGTGCAGATAATTTGGAACAAGGTATTCATAGACTGAGACATAATCTGGATGCTTATTCCCTTTGGGACGAATCCTTTCGTGACCGTATCAGTCCAATCCTTGGCGACCTGGGAGAAGCTCAACTGGGTCTCAATGATCAGGATTTTGAGGAAGTGGCAAATCAAGTGGATGTGATCTATCACAATGGCGCCATGGTTAACTTTGTTTATCCTTACCAGACGCACAAGGCATCTAACGTACTAGGCACACAGGAAATCCTGCGGCTGGCTTGCCAGGCTAGACTGAAACCACTTCACTTCGTTTCTACCCTATCCGTTTTGTATTCGGGTGGTCATAACGATGGCCAGGTCTTTCGAGAGGATGCGGATCTGAATCAGGTCGGTGCACCCTTCGGCGGCTACGCCCAGAGCAAATGGGTGGCGGAGAAGTTGGTTATGCAGGCAGGTGCACGTGGCATTCCCTATGCCATTTACCGTCCCGGTCTGGTTTCGGGTCACAGTCTTACCGGCGCGTGGAATACAGAAAACCTGATCTCCAGTATGACCAGAGTATGCATGCTCCTGGGTAGTATCCCGGACTTGAACGTAATGGTTAATATCGTCCCAGTGGATTACGTCAGTGCCGCCATTGTCCAACTTTCCAGGAATCCTGAAAACTTGAGTAAGGTGTATCATCTGGATAACCCTCAACCTCTGCACTTCAGCAAACTGGCAGACTGGCTTGAAAGCCAGGGATTCTATGCCCGTAAAGTTTCCTTTGATGACTGGCGGGCAGAACTCTTCAGGCAGATCGCTCATATGCCATCCGATGGCTGGGAACCTTACCTGCCTTTGATCGAAGAAGTGGAGGAGAAGCAGGTTTTCATGCCGCAGTTCGATCTCAGCAACACGCTCGCCGGGTTGGATGGCAGTGGCATCCGCTGCCACCCGGTGGATGCCCGATTGTTTTCCGCCTATCTGGAATATTTCACTCCGCGTGGTTTCTTTGAGAAACCGGAGACCAAGGCAACATGAATCCACTTCCTTCTGCTAATCCTGTTACGTCTACTACAAACGTTTGGTTCGTCTGTACTCAAACAATTCCAGAAGTAGAGACACGGCTGTTCCTTTTTCCATATGCGGGCAGCGGTCCTGCCCTGTTTCGTAAATGGTCTGCCCAACCACTCAATCATATAGAAGCATGGATCGCTCATTACCCGGGCAGAGGTTCGAGACACAGTGAGTCTCCAGTGAAACAAATCACCACTTTAGCTGAAAGACTTGCTCAGGCTATTCCACAACTTTTGGATAAGCCCTTTGCTTTGTTTGGTCACAGCCTGGGAGGTCTGGTGGCTTTTGAGCTGGTTAAATATCTTCGTAACAATGATCTTCCCCAACCTACCATCCTTTTCGTTTCCGCCTGCGGCGCACCCCACCTGCGCGATCCGCATCCACCTATCCACGCATTGCCGGACGCGGAATTTATAGAAACCTTGAAAGAATTCAATGGCATCCCTTCTGAATTTCTACACCTCCCTGATGTCATGGAGTTGCTCCTTCCTGTATTGCGCGCCGACCTTGAAGCCATTGAAAGTTATGTTTATACTCCGGACGAGCTTCCACTTAACTGCCCCATCGTTGCTTTCGGAGGACTCAATGATCCGCGCGTGAGCCGAGGACGCCTGGAAGGCTGGGCTTTGCATACAGACTCCAGTTTCAAATCACAGTACTTTCCCGGCGACCACTTCTTTATCAACACAGCCAGAGAATCGATTATGGCATTCATCAATGCCGAGATAAAGGCTTTAGCCCCCTCATAATATTCCAGTTGCTTGCGGCGATTACAAATCATGAAAAAAGCCAGTTTTCAACCCTTTGCTCCTGCTTCCATCGGATCTTCTCCTCCTGTTGTTTTGGATTTGGCATCTCACCAGGTAGACATCTGGCGGGCGCGCCTGGATCTTCCAACCGATTCTCTGAAGACTTTGGAGGCAACTCTTTCTGTAGACGAAATTCAGCGTGCCGATCGCTTTCATTTTCAGGGAGATAAAGATCGCTTCATTGCCGCCCATGGATGTTTGCGCGATATACTGGCGCGTTATCACCACTGGGAGCCTGGGCAATTAAACTTTTCCACAAATGACCACGGAAAACCGGCTTTATCCATAAATTCCTCTGAACGCAAAATGGATTTCAATCTCTCTCACTCTAATGACTACGCCCTGGTGGCAGTGACATGGGAACACAAAGTGGGAATCGACCTGGAACGTATTCGTCAGGGGATCTCCGCACAGGTTATCGCCCGGCAATATTTCTCGAGGTCTGAATTCGCCGAATTGCTGGCGTTACCATCCGAACAGAGGGAAATTGGTTTTTTCAATTGCTGGACACGGAAGGAAGCGTATATCAAAGCCCAGGGACTGGGCTTATCATTACCTTTAGATAGTTTCGATGTATCCGTGGGTCCGAACGAGCCAGTCATTCTTCGAGCTACTCGTCCTGATCCGCAAGAGGCCGCCCACTGGGTACTGCTATCTCTTGAAGTCAGCCCTGATTATGCTGCCGCCCTGGCTGTTGAAGGTCAAGATTTGGAATTTCGCTTTTGGGATTGGAACATACGTTGAAACACAGATTATTCAGTGATTGAATCATTTTCCAGACACTGGCGATTATTGTTCTCTTTTTGATAAAGGCGATGTAAATTGTTTTCGGGGACAATGCAATATATCTCAATTAATTTTGAAGCAGCATAAAACCGATCACTCAGAGATGCCAAATAAACCGGGTGCTCCGGAAACGAGTCTTCGACTTCGTCTAATGCAAGCTGGGAATTAAAAGAAAAGGGATCCTGAGTCGGCCAGCCAACAATGTTTATATCTGGGCGAAAACCTCTGACTGTGACGAAATAGCGGAGGATAAAGTATTCGTCCGTATCCGTATACCATTCAGCAAGCACCACAGCGTTAGGCGCCAGCTTTGTCAACGTCTGGCGGCCAAAGTCATAAGCACTGAAATCCTTGCGTTTATTAGGGTTGAAGTAATAGTCCAGGCCATTCCGAATGCCAATCCCGATTTGCGGAATACCAATCGAAGTATCATTCAATCCATTTGACAGTGCCAGACGCGGCACAGCAGTGTAGAAAATCGGAGTTCCCAGAATCATTAACGCAAGAATGACGCTAGAAATCCAACGCATCTTTTCGGAGAGCACTGAAAAGCAGTAAGCAGCTCCGATTCCCATACATATTGCCCAGAAGACATAAGAAGATAAGAAGAAGGCAAACTGATCTGTAACCTGATAGAAAATCCCGAATAGCACATAAACAATAAAAAAAGCGACGATTTTTAATGAATAGAAGTCTGTGTTTCGAAATACCTGTTGAACACCAATAGCACCCAGGACCACTCCAATTGGATTGAACTGCACTACCAGCAAAAACAGGAAAGCCAATAAACTTTTTCCTATTGAAGCAGGATTCATCGTACTGAGCTGGCTGAGGAACATCCCCCCAACCACAGGACCTATGATTTCATTGAAGGGAAAAGATCTTATCATTCTGGCAAATTGAATAAGGTAAATTGAAAAGCCAGCTATAAATCCTAGAGATGGATAGACAAGGTCGCGTATTCTGAAGAAGTAGAATCGTGGAAATCTCTTGGAAAGGAAATAATAAAGAACCAAAGCGGGTATCGCCAGAATGGCAAGTATGTGATTAGAAGCTGCCAGCCCTAGGAACAAGGCACTTAAAAAAAGAACCGAATACCTGCCCGTTCTTTCAAACTGATCAAGGAAATACAAACTGACTACTATTAAGAAAACAAACAAGGTGTACACTTCAGGTGTGGAGGAGTGCCACCAGAACGTATGAGATACAGCTAGAGAGAAAGCAGCATAACAGGAAGCTAAAAACGAATCTGTAAACCGATAACAAAGCAGGTACACCAGCGCGACGGACGCGGCTCCAAAGAGTGCGGAGATGAGATTAACCAACCAGAGGGGATCGCCAAGCGGGAACGCTCGAACAAGTAAATGACCGAGGATGATATACAAAGGATGATCCCACGCAGCCACTCCTACTTTGGAAAAGATAAAAGGATCCGGAGAAAATTCCTGCGGGGTCATCTCTGCCAGGACAAATGATTCCCCGGAGATGGCTTCACTCTGCAGCTTCGTTCCATCTCCCCAGGCGAGGGATGGAAGAAGAGTAAAAATATAAAAAATGGTCGTCAGGACGAAGACCAAATATACAGGCAATCTATTAGTAGGCACAGGATGTAGCGCTCTGTCTTGGTAGTTGCTTTTGTTCCGCAGATAGTTCAATACTCTCCCACGATCAACACTGCGTTACTCCCCCCAAATGCGAAGGAATTGCTCATTACATTGCGTAATCGCAAGCGCCGCTTGCCATCCGTTACGTAATCCAGATCGCAATCCGGGTCTGGCACCTTATAGTTAATCGTTGGCGGCACTATCTGATCACGCAAAGAGAGGATGCAGCCAATTAGTTCCAGCGCCCCACTCCCCGCGATCGAATGCCCCAGCGCAGCTTTGTTCCCTACCACAGGAATCTCGTAGGCACGTTCTCCAAAGACCTGCTTAATTGCCTTGGTCTCATTTTTATCGTTCCACTCTGTGCCTGTGGCATGAGCATTGATGTAATCAATATCCTTTATATCCAACCCGGCATCCACTAGGGCCCGGCTCATGGCTCTAGCTGGGCCATGCTGCGTGGGTTGGGTCAGGTGGTAACTGTCTGCGGAAGCGCCATAGCCTTTGATTTCTGCCAGGATGGGAACTCCGCGACCTCGCGCGTGACTTTCCGCCTCTAGGATTAGCACCCCTGCTCCCTCACCCAGCACCAAGCCATCTCGATCAGCGCTGAACGGCCGGCAGGCATCTGCGGGAGAATCTTCCCGGGTTGAGATAGCCCGCAACGCTGACCATGCCGCCACTACGGCCGGTGAAAAAGGACAGTCAGCCGCGCCAGTCACTGCTATCTGCAAATTCCCACTCCGGATCATATCGAAGGCATGCCCTATGGAGTGCGCCGCAGTCGAGCAGGCTGCCTCCATATTCACTAACGGCCCCTGAAATCCGTACTTGATGGAGATGTTGGAGCCGGGCCCGATGTTCATCGAAATCGGGATGGTAAATGGGCTTACCCGTACATGCTCATAATGGTTTTTGATGAATGGCTCTGCGGCAACGTAGCCGCCAATGGAGCTACCAATTAAGACCCCTACATCCAAACGGTCAACATTATTATCATCCAGCTTTGCATGCGAGATAGCCTGCTTTGCGGCAACCAGCCCGAGCTGGGACGAGCGACTCATGCGCCTCGCCTCTTTGCTATCGAAATATTGGCTCTCATCGTAGCCCCAGACTACACCCCCAATCCGCGTCTGCAACCCGGAAAAGATCCCTCCCTCCAACGACCCTACTCCAGATGTACCCGAAAGCAGCCCCTCCCAGAACTCTGTCACAGTGCAGCCTAATGGGCTGGCGACGCCCATACCGGTTACCACCACTCGTTCCATTTTCCCAGCCATCCTTATCTCCTTCTTTAATGCAATTCACTCGGGCAGAATTGGAACCAGCAACCGCCTGTTGGCAAAGCATTCTGGAAGTCTGCGAAATTCTAACATACTTTATCTGAACACTTTCTCGACCGCATAGGCTGATACGGTGATACGAGCCTCTTATTGACTTTGAGATTGTCGAATTACGCGGTAGG
>DASWKT010000392.1:0-15710 GCA_036396515.1 Anaerolineales bacterium
CATGGAGACGTGCGCGTCCGCTTCCAGCAGGCGGCGGGAATAGTCGGGTGGAATGACGAGCGCGGCGCGCACATCTCCGCTTTCTATGAGCATTTGGATTTCCTCTTCGGAGCGTACTTCGTAGTCGATTCTGAAATAATCCGCCGCCCGGAAGGTATCCAGCAGGGCGCGCGATTCGGATGTGCGGCTTTGATCCCAAACCGCGATTGGGACGTTCTTTACATCCGTTGTAGCTGCGTAGCCGAGAAGGAATAATTGGACGATGGGCATGACCAGAATAAGCCCGAGCGTGCGCGGATCGCGAAAGATCTGGATAAATTCCTTGCGGATAATGGACATTAAGCGTGAGTTCATGCGGGCTCCTTGAGGATTCCATGCAGGTAAATATCCACAAACTGTTCAAAGCTGTTTCTAGGCATAAGTTTTGCGACAACACTCCCACTGAGCAATATTTCAGTAATGTAATAGGAAAAAAACATTCCCAGAAATGAACGCAGTAAAATGGCTGGATGGAAAGGACGCAAATTTTTGCGAACTTTGACAAGCTTCTCAAAAACAGGCAAAATCTTCGGCGCGACCTCACGTACCAATAAATTGACATGCTCCCCATTAAATTCGACAATCTCAATAAACATCAATTTAAGGAAATCAGGCTGTTTGCCCAACTCAGACACCATAGCTTGCGCCGCGTTATGGATCAATTCCTCTACTGTGTCCCCTTTAGCATTTAATATCAAGGGCAAGATTTGTTTGTATGGATGTTTATCCATGATGATGGCCGTAAAAATTTCCTCTTTACTTGAAAAATGGTTGTAGATACCTCCCAGTGCTAATCCAGCCCGATCTGCAATTTGACGCATGGAAGTGGCATGAAATCCATGTTCCATGAATAACCTGAACGCGGCATCTTCAATGGCCAGACGGGTTACTTCGCCTTTCTTGAGAGTTTCTTTTGTAGGCATATTGAACTCCAAATATGAACGAACGTTCGTTTTTATTTTATTCATTCTTTAGATTCTGTCAAGGGGAAAATGAGCTTACCTTCCTGCAAAGAAGTGACAAGGTCAAATGGTAGAATTCAGTAATGCTCCCCCTTACCAAAGTCGAACAATTCACCCGCAGGCATTTACGCTACAACGTTGCCGTCGGTCTGATGGATGGCGGCTTTTTTGGGGTGGCGCTGGGATTCGCATCCTTCGGCACAATCCTGCCCCTCTTTGTTGCCTCGATGACAGACTCCGCGACGCTAATCGGACTCGTGCCCGCCATCCATGCCGCGGGATGGCTTCTGCCGCAACTCTTCACCGCCAATTACACAGCGCGCCTGCGACGCTATAAGCGGACAGTCCTCATGATGACCATCCACGAGCGCGTTCCATTTCTGGGATTTGCCATTGTTGCACTGCTTCTTTCGAAAATCGGATTACAGGCAGGGCTTATCGTCACTTTTATCCTCCTGACATGGCAGGGACTGGGCGGCGGTTTTACGGCCAACCCCTGGACCAGCATGATCTCAAAGATCATTCCGCCCGAGTCACGTGGTACTTTTTTTGGATTGCAGGCTGCAGTCGCGAACATTTTCATCAGCGCTGCCGCTATTGGGGCAGGTTATTTGCTCAAGTGGTTGGATGCCCCCATCAACTTTGCAGTCTGTTTCGCAATCGCTGGCGTCTTCTTTACGTTTTCCTGGCTGGCACTCGCACTCACGCGTGAACCCAAAGACTATGAAAAAGTCGTTGAAGAGAAACAACCATCTTTTTGGCAAAGTGCACGGCGTATCCTCAAACGCGATACCAACTTCAGTTGGTTTCTCACCGCGCGCATGCTTTCCCAATTTGCAACGATGGGCTTTGCGTTTTACATCGTCTATGCCTTGCGCCGTTTTCAAATGGATGGAGTCACGGCGGGCTATCTCACAGCAACCCTTACCTTCTCACAAACAATTGCGAACGCAGGCATGGGTTGGCTGGGAGATCGTATGGGTCACCGCGCCATGCTTATCATTGGTGCGGCTGCCGCAGCACTCAGTTCCTTTCTTGGCCTGCTTGCTCCTTCGCTCGCCTGGTTTTTTCCCATCTTTGTCCTCTCAGGTTTCACGAATGTTTCGATCTGGACGAATGGTATGACCATGACCGTTGACTTCAGCGATGAAGCGGAACGCCCCTTTTACATCGGACTCGCTCAAACCCTCACGGCGCCTGCCACGATCATCGCCCCATTAATTGGGGGATGGATTGCAGACACAAGAGGCTTTACGTGGACTTTTGCGCTGTCCACTGTATTGTCTATTGTTATGATGGCGATCCTGTTTTTCCTCGTCAAAGACCCGCGCAAACTATCTCACCCTAGCCCTCTCCCACTGGGAGAGGGGACTCAAGGAGTTCCCTAATGTCCCTCATCCAGGAAAAAGTCAGTCAGGCAATTGAAATCCTCAAAGAATATGAAATCGATATGTGGCTTACGTTTGTGCGTGAGACAAGCGGTGTGCGCGACCCTGCATTAGATCTTCTCATTGGAGCAAACGATTTGACATGGCCATCCGCACTCATCCTCACCCGCAAAGGTGAAAAGATTGCGATTATTGGCAATCTTGAAAAGGATGCGCTTCAGAGATTAAATGTATTTGATGAAATCCTTGGATATGACACTGCTGTAAGTGACCTTTTGCGAAATACGATCACCCGCCTCAACCCTGACCGGATCGCGGTTAACACTTCGAGGAACAACGTCCACGCTGACGGTTTGACCCACGCCATGTACGAGATCCTGCGCGATTACCTGAAAGGCACACCTTATGCAGATAAACTCATCAGCGCCGAACCTGTTATTAACGCGCTGCGTGGACGAAAGACTTCGGTTGAATTAGCGCGCATTCGCAAAGCCGTTGAGATCACGGATGAGATTTACAAAAAGACATTCGACTTTATCAAAGTCGGCATGACCGAGATAGAGATCGGCGAATACATGCATAAGCTCGCGCACGAATATGGAGTCACGTACGCCTGGCCCGCGGAAAGTTGCCCTGCGGTAAATTCTGGCCCAAACTCTCCGGTCGGACATAGCGGGCCCACTGAAATCAGAGTGGAACGCGGCCATATCATCCATTTTGATTTTGGAGTGAAATATGAAGACTACTGCTCTGATATTCAGCGCATTGCCTATGTATTACGAGAAGGCGAAACAGAGGCACCGCCTGCCATTCAACGCGGATTCATTACGATTCGCACGGCAATTGAAAAATCGCGCGAAGCGATGAAGCCAGGTGTAACAGGCAACTCGATTGACATGATCTCGCGCGAGATCGTGACCGATGCAGGCTATCCTGAATATCCTCATGCGCTCGGTCACCAGCTCGGACGCGTTGCACACGATGGCGGAGCGCTGCTCGGTCCATTGTGGGAAAAATATGGCGACGATCCCAATCAAAGATTGGAAGCAAGGCAAGTGTTTACCATAGAACCCGGACTAGCTGTGCCGAATTATGGGTATGTCGCTCTCGAAGAAGATGTTGTAATGACCGAAGATGGTGCAGAATATCTCGGCGAACCGCAAAGAGAAATTGTGTTGATAAGAGACTAAAAAACTGGACGCAAGATTCTCTTTACGTCTTCGTAAAATAATCGCCTTCCACCCCCTGCCAGGTTTCCTCGCGCAGTTTCATATACTTCGTCAACAATGGATGGACACGCGAGATCTCTTCGTACATACGTTGTGCAACCCTTCGTATCGAGAAATGCGCGTTTGCTGCCGACCTTAACTGGCAAAATGCATAGGCTTCACGCAAATTGAATTCAGCCAGGACGCGACGATTAAATCCATTGGGGACAATATACTGTGCGACATTGGGATTGAACTGATATAACTTTTCGTACAGCTTCGAAGCGGATTCCATAGCTGTCTCATACTGAGACCCGAAACCTGCTTCCGTTATGAGACGTGGTGTCGTATATCCTAGACGCGTCGTCAGCTTTTGCGGAGTTTGAGTCATCATACGATGACGTTTGAACTCGGCATACGCACCCTGATCCATGATCAGATCGAACGTATATGTCGCATATTCCAGCTCGCGCAGAGGAACATCGTACTTACCAAGACGCTGCAACAGCGAATCCGCCAGTTTTGCCCGCTCGGCTTTTTTGAGGGATTTGATATACGCTGAAGCCTCGGCATATGCCATTTCCCCGAAGCGATATAACGCCGCAGCCAGCACCTTCTTCTCACCATCTTTGTCATAATCGATCAGTGAACACCAGTTAGCCGCCACAGAGTCACGGAGACGCGGAGATTTCTCTTTACTCTGTGTCTCAGTGTCTCCGTGGCTAAATTCCAATATTGTCTCAACCAAATAGGGTACGGCATCTGCATACTTCACAAGTGTTGGCGTTTCACCTAGAGCTACTTCCTTCACTTTCTGACCGACCTCGCGCACTTCAGCCAGCTCGTGTGATAACATCTTGCGGATCATATTCTCCAGTACACGTGCATTGGCGGTCATGCCTACATTTGCAAGCGACGCGGCCGGCAGGATAAAACGACACACATCCACATATTTCGAGCGGATGCGGCGATCCCAGGCCCCTTCCTTCTCGTTCTCGCGGCGCGGGAAACGCTCAAGGATGAGACTCCGCACCGGGTCAATGGATTCAGCATATGTCTTGAAAAGGAAGCGGACCGTAGCCACATATTCGTCGCAGAGCGCATTTCCTGCTTCGCGTAGTTCAGTAGGGATAAAGAAGTCATCAGATCCCCACTTTTGATAGCGGGTGGACTTTTCGGTGTAGGATGCAAGTCGATTGCCCTCAATGCTTTCAATCGCGAGGCGGGAAACGTTCTCAAAAGCGATATGCAGAACTGCGTGTTCAGCCACCGAGGCGTGACCGTACCCTACCACCCACTTCTCGTGGAACTGCGCTGATTTTTCATCACTGAGTTCCGCAGCGATCGCGCGGAAAGATTCAGGCGAGCGCGACGTCTTGGCAAATGCAACCGCGATGGTTTCTGGGCTGAGGGCACGCGGCGAAAGCAGATAAATTTCACGTTCAGGCATTCGTTTCTCCTCTATAAATCGGGCGAATTATATCAAACGAAGAGCGACGTTGCCGCCGCTCCTATACGAGGATTCTTTTCGCCTGTTCCACATCTCTCCAAATCTGTTCCACCAACATATCGATAGAATCAAATTTCGACTCATCGCGCAAACGGGCAACAAATTCGAGCCGTATATCCTGCCCGTAGATCTCGCGCTCAAAATCGAGAAGATGCGCTTCTACGTTGGGTACCTGTTTGTCGGGCGTGAACGTAGGGTTAATGCCAATGTTTATAGCAGCGCGATATCTTTCACCTTGCACATAGGCCCAGCATGCGTAGACCCCATTTGCCGGCATGATCTTTTCATGTGAATAACCGATATTCGCCGTCGGCACATTGATCTTTTTGCCGCGCCCGTCGCCGTGGACCACAGGCCCTTGCAGGCTATATGGATGACCCATCAAGCGCGCCGCTTCGGCGACATTACCTGTTGAAATCAGCTTGCGGATTTCTGTAGATGAGATCACGCCACTCTCATCACTCAAGGCTGATACCACTTCAACGGCATAGTCCATTTCCCGGCCGATTTCTGTCAACCGCGTTGCGTTCCCTTCGCGGTTCTTCCCAAGTGTGGAATCATAGCCAAGCACCAGATATTGCAGCCCAAGATGAGCCTTGAGTTGCTTCATAAAGTCAATGGCCGTAATATTCGCAATATCCTTATCAAACGGATGCGTGATCACCACATCCACGCCCATTTCTCTGAATAATTCTGCGCGTTCATCGGGCAAGGTGAGCAATTTGATATCCCCACGCCCAAAAACCTTTGCGGGATGTGGGTAGAACGTTAAAACAACAGCAGGCGCGCTGGTGGCGTGCGCGCCTGCTGTCAGTACCTTTATGATCTGTTGATGGCCGCGATGGACACCGTCAAAGACGCCAACGGTCAACCAGGAGTTTTTCAAATCGAGTTCGCCGAGTGAGCGATACTGTTTCATATTCATAAATATTTCCAGCGCCGTGGCCGGCGCTGGAATAAATTATATACACCTACTCTGAAGTAAAGAAGGCTTTTACTTCGCTCGCGGTGTCCGTCGCGAGCACAGCAGCTAGAGCGCTGTTTATTCAGAAGTAAAGAATACTTTCTTCGGCTGCCAGGCGGGATTGCCATCTTCGCCCGCCACCAGTTCCATTAACGCTACGAGTTCACCCTGTGTACTGACACCGCGCACACGACTGCCGAGTACTGCATCTGATTCGGCTTTCACGCGATGACCATGGCGCACGCCCTCAACATCATCAGGGCTAAGTTCGATTGCCGGCCAGTCACCCAGGGCCTCCGCGGCGGGGATAAGATATTGATACCAGTTCCCGGCGTGGAATGATTCCTGCAATTTGCGCAACGGCACGGCATCCCGCAGAGAGAATCGTCCGCTCTTGGTGCGGCGCAGACCGACGAGATACGCGCCACAACCCAGTTTTTCACCAAGGTCGTTCGCCAGCGAACGGACATAAGTACCTGACGAACAATGTACATCAATCACGACTTCGGGCGGCGCCCACTCTAAAACTTCCAGGTGGTGGACGGTTATCTTACGAGGCGCCAGTTCCACCTCTTCACCCTGACGCGCCATTTCATAAGCCTTGCGCCCCTGCACTTTGACGGCAGAATACGGGGGCGGAGTCTGCTCGATCTCGCCGACAAAGGTCTTGAGCACTTCCTCGAATTGAGTCTCGGTCACATTGACGGGCTGGTTTGCCTGCGTCATCTTTCCATCCGCATCGAATGTATCAGTCCTTCCACCCAGGCGGATGATGGCTTGATATCTTTTATCAGAAGCGGAAACGTATTCGCTCAAGCGAACTGCGGGACCCACCAATATTACGAGCACACCTGAGGCGCGTGGATCAAGTGTGCCAGTGTGCCCTGCGCGGCGCAAACCCGTTCCATTACGGATAGCCTGCACCACATCGTGCGACGTCATCCCTACAGGTTTGTCAACCACCAAAACCCCGGAGATAGCGTTCTTTATATCTTGACTATTCACTTTCATTCCTCCTTATAACTAGGACACCCTAATTATGCCATATTTGTCTAAATTTGTGATTAAAGACCTAAGAGGTGCCTGGTAGTCTTTAGTACTACGGGCTGTATGTCGGCTAAAGTGCCAGGAATATCTGCTCCAGCAGCCGCAGCGTGCCCGCCGCCTTTGAAATGTTTCGCCACGGGAGATACATCAACACCTGGCTCAAGTGCCCGCCATGAAATCTTTACATGCCCATCCTCTTGTTCGACGAAAATCATACCCACTTTGTTCCCATCAATAGCAGAAATCAAGTTGATCAGGTCTGCATCATCATTGGCTTTATAGCCTGAGCGTTGGCGGTCTTCCAGTGTAAGCGTTGCCCAAACAATCCCATTGCTTTGTTCCATACTTGACAGCCCTGCGCCCCAATAGCGCGCCGCAGGAAATGACTTCTTGACCAGAGATTTCATATATAGATCGGGCATATCCACGCCTGTCTCCATCAAAGCTGCGCACGTCCGCAGCGCGGAAGGGTTCGTGTTCGATGTACGGAAACCAAGCGTATCCGTGATAATACCTGTCAGCAATGCAGCAGCAATCGGTTTGGTAATTTCAAATCCCCATTCCGGTAAATGTTTGGTCAGGATCGCGGCAGTGGCAACCTCCTCTGCTTCAATCAGGTTTAAATTTCCAAATTTTTCGTTGGTTTTGTGATGATCAATATTGATCTCCGGCTGGCCGAAATTCTCAAAGACTTTCCCGAGGCGCTTGAAATCGGCGCAATCCACCGTGATGAATGTATCATACTCCCCTTTCGGTTCTTTGACAATCAATTCACTTCCCTCCAGATGCCTGTAAGTGGAAGATACACCATCCACCAGAACCATTTGCACAAACTTTCCAGCGTTTTGCAAAGCCAGACCCAAACCGAGAAGGGAACCTATCGCATCGCCATCTGGTCGGACATGCGAAGCGATGACAACCTTGTTTGATTTTTCCAGACGTTCTTTGATAGCCGCGATGATCTCTGCATTCATTCTATGTAAGTTCTCCGTGTTGCTCTTTTGTTTCCAATAAGATACAGAGTTTATTTCTTTTTTCGCAACTCTGCAAGTACTCTCTCTATATGATCTGCGTTTTCGGGTGTCACATCCCAATGGAAGCGCAAGCGCGGGAAGGCGCGCAGTTCGACGCGTGAGGCGAGAGTCCGCCTGATAAAACCAGATGCAGATTCAAGCCCCGCGAGCACATCGGATGAGCGCGAGACACCTTCGACTGCGGAGACATAAACATCCGCATAGGCAAGTTCTTTATCTATCTTTACGTCTGTGACGTAAATTTGTTTCAGACGCGGATCGTTAAGCTCCCTGATGAGCATCTCTGAAATTTCCTGGCGAATGCGATCTGCAATGCGTTGAAGACGAATTCCTGATGGCATATCACTACTTATGAACGTTGATCTCTTCTTAAGAAGTTTCCAGTATATAGCATAACAATTGATCGCCAACCTGGATGTCGTTGAAACTCTTAAAGCCAACGCCACATTCGAAACCTTGTCTGACCTCTCTTACATCTTCTTTCCCAATGCGCAAGGAGCCCATTTCTCCCTCGTAGACCAGATCGGTCCCTCGGAAGAGGCGGACCTTTGCGTTACGGCGCAGTTCACCCTCGGTCACCCTGCAACCTGCCACTCTGCCAAATTTGGAGGCGGCGAATACAGCCAGCACCTGTGCGCGGCCAATAATTTTCTCTTTAACTTCCGGTTCAAGCATGCCGTTGAGGGCTTTTTCGATATCCTCCGTCATGCGGTAAATGATCTCATAAAGGCGAATATCAACGCCTTCTTTTTCAGCCACACGGCGGGCGGAGACATCAGCCTGTACATTAAAGCCTATGATGATGGCATGCGACGCCGAGGCAAGCATCACATCATTCTCACCAATATTGCCCGTTTCGGAATACAGGATTTTGATCCCGATTTCACCCTCCCCGAGTTTGTTCAATTCAGAGACGATCGGGTCAAGCGAACCCTGTACATCGGCTTTTACGATGAGATTAAGCTCCCTTGCTTCGCCAGCTTGCACACTGGCAAACAGATCTTCCAGTGAGACTTTCTTCCTGGCCTGCGCCTGTGACTTTGTCGCTTCTGCGCGTGCTGCCACAATCGCACGTGCTTCCCTTTCAGAACCCACCACTTCGAACATATCCCCGGCGGAAGGGACATCGCTCAATCCCATCACAGACACCGGCGTGGATGGCCCTGCCTTCTTAACAGGTTTGCCTTTAAAATCAGAGAGGGCGCGCAATTTGCCATGAGCCGTCCCGGCCACGACAATGCTGCCCGATTCAAGCGTCCCATTCTGCACAAGCAGGGTCGCCATCACACCTTTGGATTTATCCAATTCAGCTTCAATGACGGTACCGATTACCTTACCATTGGGATTCGCTTTGATCTCCGTGTTATCTGCAACCAGCAAAATACCTTCCAGTAAATCGTCAATACCCTGTTTCTGCTTGGCAGAGACGGGAACGACCATCGTATTTCCGCCCCACTCATCGGGCACAAGTTCCTGTTCGGCAAGCTGCTGCTTCACAAGGTCCGGGTTCGCGTTGGCTTTGTCAATTTTGTTCAACGCGACCATGATCGGCACACGCGCAGCTTTGGCATGTGCAATCGCCTCTCTTGTCTGTGGCATGACACCATCATCTGCCGCGACCACCAGCACCACAATATCTGCACCCTGTGCACCGCGGGCGCGCATCTGTGTGAAGGCGGCGTGACCCGGTGTATCCAGGAATGTGATCAGTCTGCCTTTCTTCTCCACCTGATACGCACCGATATGCTGCGTAATTCCTCCGGCCTCGCCCGCCGCTACTTCCGTCTGGCGGATGGCATCCAGCAGGCTGGTCTTGCCATGATCTACATGGCCTAATATTGTCACCACAGGCGGACGATCTTTCAAACGTGCTTCATCCTCCCCCGCGATCAACTGACGCCAGAGCGGCACTTCCCCTGTCTCAACTTTGACTTCCTCCACCACTTCAGGGGTTGCTTCAAAGCCATACTCAGCCACTACAATCGCAGCTGTGTCAAAATCCACAGACTGATTAATGGTCGCCATGACTCCGTTGGACATCAATTTTTTAATGAGGTCAATGGGGCTTTTTTCAATTTTCTGTGCCAGATCGCGAATCACAATGCTGGCAGGTAATTCGATCTTGTTTCCGTTGCTGCTCATGGGCTACCTCCACAAATTACATACTTCAAATAAGCAAAATGCGTAAGCAAGCACCTTGCTCATTATTCGGGCGAGCCCTGTGAGCGATTTATCCGATCACATACAGGTTACTCGCCTGTCCCCATTTGGGGACCAGCCTGCACACTCTCCATCTCATACGGTAGAGAGTTCATAAAATCTTCAAGTCGAGCGCGATCATCTGCTGTCAACGCGATTTTCAACGCATGCGCAAGAGCACCTTTCAAGCCACGCTCCCAGCATTCACGGCGATCGTGCAGGTAGGCTCCCCTTCCAGCCAGTTTGCCGGTCGGGTCCACCTGCACCCCATTTGCAGTCCGCACAATACGGACCATCTTCCGTTTGGGCATTATATCTCGACAGCCCACACAAGTCCGCTGGGGTATATGCTTTACGCGCTGAACAGTTTTCTTGGACACCTTCAACCTTCTCCCCTCCCCCATGCCGGGAGAGGGATAGAGTAGGGGGTACTTACCAATTTTCACCGAGCTCATCGTCGCCGCGTTTGTGTTTCTTGCGGCCGACGACCTCGCCAAGATCCTCATCGAACTCCAATTCGACGCTCTTCTTCTTACCTTTCTTGCCTTTCTTCTTATCCGCGGAATCTTCGTCGCTCTCTGCAGCGGACTGGAAGATTTCGGGCTTCATCGCGAAGAGATCATCCAATGAGACGCCATCCTTGGCACGTTCATCATCTTCCTCTTCGACTTTCTTCGGTTCTTTCTTAGTGGGAACCTGCTTCTCGGGAACAGGCACTTCTTCCAGCGCAACGGCTGCAACTGGTTCGGCTACTGCAACCGCCTCGGGCTGAGGCTCGGCTTCAGCGACGGGTTCAACCGTCGGCTCCACGGCGGGCGGTTCTGGGAAGGTGACACCAGCAATCGTTTCTTCTATGTTCTGCATCGCCTTCGGGCCGATCCCCGGAAGCCCAAGCACTTTGTTGGCATCCAGTTTCATTGCCATCATCAGGCCACCGAGCGTATCGTAACCTGCTTCGACTAATATGTTGAAGACGTGTTCCTTGAGACCAACCTGATCGAGAGGCATAGCAAACGCTGCCGCCGGGACATCCGCCCGCACAGTGGCAACCTTCTCCTCTTCGGCGCGCGCAGCATCCTCTTTGATCTGGATTGTACGGCGCTCCACACGGTCCACAAATTGCGACAGCATTGTGAATTCTTCAGGAGTGACAGGACGGTTCTCAGCCTTCTTTGCCAGCACCTCTTCAACAGCCGGAATCGACTCAACCGCGTTGGGCAGGAGGCCGGCCAATTCAGCATCTCCCTGCAATTTCTTAATGGCGTCACCTGCGGCTTCAGCCAGCGACTTGATATCAATGCGCCAGCCGGTGAGTTTGGCAGCAAGGCGTGCATTCTGTCCATCACGGCCAATCGCGAGACTTAATTGATCTTCATTTACCACAACAGTTGCAGTGCGGCTTCCTTCCACTTCAGAAAGATATACACCGCTCACACGTGCAGGGCTGATGGCTTTGGAGATGTAAACAACGGGATCCTGATCCCATTGAATGATATCGATCTTTTCGTCGTGCAGTTCCTTGACAATTGCCTGGATGCGGACACCTTTAATACCCACACATGCCCCAACGGGGTCAACGCCGGCCTGGGTCGCCATGACCGCGACTTTGGCGCGCGCGCCCGGCTCGCGTGCAATCGCACGGATCTCGACCACGCCATGATAAATTTCGGGGACTTCGTTCTCGAGCAAGCGCCTCAGGAAGTTACGATGGGCACGCGATAAAACAATTTGCGGACCTCGCGAACCATCCTTGACCTCCAGCACAACGGCACGTACACGGTCATGCACTTTGAAGCGCTCACCAGGGATCCTTTGATTCCCGGGCAGAACACCTTCAGCTTTCATATCGAGTCCAAGGGTGGTTGCCTGAACGTTTGTTGCCTGAACGATGCCGCTGACAATCTCGCCAACCTGACGCTCGAAATATTGCATTTGATTCGAACGTTCGGCTTCTCGAATTCGCTGCTGGATGACCTGACGGGCGGTCTGCGCGGCGACGCGTCCGAAATCTGACGGCGTGGTTTCGACAACCACCATATCGCCGAGTTGCGCTTCCGGGTTAACTTTGCGCGCCTCTTCGAGCAGGACTTCAGTCTTGGGCTCCTGCACGTCCTCCACCACTTCCTTCTCGGCAGAGACCGTGACTTTGCCCGTGTCAGGATCAATTTTGGCTTCTACGTGCTGTGCTGTAGACGCGTTGACAGCCCGCCGATAAGCCGAAACCATGGCGGACTCAATCGCTCCAAGGATGATTTCCTTCGAGAGCTGTTTTTCTTCCAACACTTCGTTGAAAGCCAGGGCGAACTCGTTCTTTGACATACTAACTACTCCGTGTACTCCTCTATTACAAGCAGAAAAGTGGGGGTTGCCCACTTCTCGGTGCCTTCGGGGATCAATTCGTCGTACGTGTTCTATTTTAGCATAGGCGCTTGAAATATGCAAGATTATGATTGATTGACCAATTAATGGAGCGGACAAATGAAATAGGGATCAACTTCATCGCCTCCCTCTGAAATCCAACCGGTATAGCCATCATCTGTTTCAACTTGCCACCATGACCAGTTATCCGAACATGATGGACCGCCAAGTACCGTGAACTGACTGCTCACTGGCAAAGAAGTAATTACACTGGCAGACTCCTGCGGAGCATTTCGTAAACGGACATTATCAGCTTGGGTGCAAACAAAACCTCGCTGGTTGACTACCATCCGCTGTTGTGGCGCGCCGGGACAGGAAGATGTAGACTTTGAAGGCAGCACCTCAAAATGGTCGAAAGGCAGCTCGGTATTAAAAAGACCATTATCACTATTTACCAAGCTGACATGAGGGTCACTTATGCCAATAACCAGATAGAGTTCACCGACTTTAAGCAGGCCCGATAGTTCCGTGGCAATCGAGCCATTAGGATCAGAAAGCACAGATCGCTTATGAACCAATCGATATTCACCACTTGTGGGGCTAGTATGATACACCAGAAGGTATATTGGCGTTTTGGCTGGATAATTTAATCCGATTACATCTAGATTACCATTTCGCTTAAGTGGCATGCTATCGGGGTAGTTGATTTCATTTACAGAACGCGGGTCAATTGCAGATATGTACGGACGGCTGATATTTTCAGTCGGAACAGAAAAATCGACATATTCTGAGAATCCATTTCCATATGCATGAAGCCGCCATTGTCCTGATGGGAGACTAAGAGGCCACCTAAAAAAGAATTCGCCGCTTGATGCAGCATCAATAATTGATGTAAAAATTCTGCCATCGGGTGCATACCAGTCAATCCGAAGTGAACCAAAAATATCCCGAAAGCAGATAATAGCACGATAACCAGGATTTACAAATAATACCCGAATATTAGGTTGTTTTTTAGGATCGCCCTCGCAAGCCCCACCGCCACCCAGCGCAAACGTAAGAACCTGCTCAAAATCAGGTAGAGGCGGAAGCGGAGTATTTATTGGAGTGTTAGTAGGCGAATTAGTTGGTGTTGACGTTGGTATATGTGTAGGGGTGTTAGTAAGTGTTTTGGTTGGCGCAACCGGTGGAGTGCTGGTAGGCGATGAAGTGGGAGAAGGATGCTCTGTAGGCGTAGACTGTACAAAGGTTGCCAAGGGTTCTGTTGCCTGTATGGGTGCATTAACGAATATATTGCAGGCGACCAGAAGGGTCACAAGCGAATAATTCAAAAATTGAGTGAACAGCGATTTGATGGTATCCATTTTCGTCCTCATAGACTAGCAAGACGACACAAAACATTATCATATCCATTGATTCCTGTTGACCCTAGCACCTCATATGCTTGACCATCACGGAAACGGACAAATGAAGTAAGGATCCACCGCATCGCCTCCACCCTCTGATATCCAGCCAGTATAACCATTATCCGTTTGGATTTGCCACCACGACCAGTTATCCGAGCAGGAAGGGCCGCCAATCACTGTGAACTGGCTGCCTGTCAGCAATTGGACAAGAACGTTAGCAGATCGTGCAGGTCCTTCGCGCAAGCGGACAGAATCGCTCTGAGTACAAACATAACCCCGCTGATTGACAATCATGCGCTGTGGCGGAGCACCTGGGCAGGAGTTGGGAATGGCAGAACCTAAAATTTGAGATATTACTTCGAAATAATCTCGGGGAAGTTCCCCATTAAGATTACCGTACTCATCAACTAGACGAGTATTGGGATCGCTTACACCAACAACTAGGTAATCTTGACCAGGATCAAATGGACCAGATAGTTCTGTCGTAATTGAACCATAAGAATTGGCTTGCACAACCTGTTTGCTGATCAATACCATTTCCCCTGTTAAGGATGAAAGTTTGCGATATAACAGAACATATATAGGCGTATTGGGTGGGAAGTCAGCTCCTATCACATCTATCTTGCCATTATCTTTGAGTCCCAAAAGGTGACGCGTCGAGAGCCCTAAAGGCATGACTTCAGTTTTAGCAAGCGAGTTGACTGCACTAATAGAAGGATGTATATCTTCCTTTTCGACCCAGAAATCAGACCAAAATTCGCCGAAGGTGCTTCCTTTTTGAACAACAGAAAAACGCCATTGTCCTGGTGAAAGTGGAACAGGCGACCATACACCAAAATCGTATACAAACAAGGCACCGTTACTATCTCCATATCCATGTCCAAATTCATCCCAGATTGGATATCCTTCCCATTGCATTTTTCCATTGTTAGAATCAAAGTAGAGATTAGGTGACTTCAGGTAAACACCATTGGGGTTATCGACTTGGGATAAAAAAAACTGGAATGGCTTGTTGAAATCGATTCCCCATAGCCAAAAACATCCATAAATATGCTGGCCCAGTTGCATTATTTGGATAGAATTTGACGTCGAGTCAACTCCTGGGCACACTCCGCCACCAGAGCCAGGGCTAAAACTAAGTACGTCTTCAAAGTCTGGTAACGGGGGAAGTGGAGTCTTGGTGGGTGTGCTAGTGCGCGTATTAGTTGGTGTTGACGTTGGCATATCGGTTGGAGTATTGGTAACTATCTTGGTTGGCGTGACCGAAGGAGTGTTAGTAGGCAGTAAAGTAGAAGAAGGCTGCTCTCTGGGTGTAGATTGTACAATGGTTGGCAGGAGTTGTGTCGCCTGTGCAGGTGTATTAACAAGTACATTGCACGCGAAAAGAAGCGGCACAAGCAAATAAATCAAAATTCGAGCGAACAGCGATTTGGAAGACGGTGTATCTATCGGCGCTGCTAGTATTGGTATGCCAAGAGATTTCTCTCCCTCAGAGAGGGGCGGATTGGCTGGCGCATTACAGGCTACGATTACAGACAATATAACAAATGCAAGGAACGAAAATCTGGATTTCATAGCGTCCTCTCCTTTCCAGGACA
>DASWKT010000393.1:0-6367 GCA_036396515.1 Anaerolineales bacterium
GCTCAAAAATATTTCTCAGATCGAACATTCTCGCCATCGTAGTCCCATCAATTTCCTAGTCAATCTCCTTTGTGGCTTGATTGCCTATTGCCATCAGCCCCAGAAACCTTCGCTCCACTTGGGTACTTTGCCTGCTCTCCTTGCCTAACCTGAATTCACGTAAATTAATACGCATTTTACAGTTCGTGCTTTTACATAGCACGTCCTGTTCAAATGCTATTTTCTTCTTTCAAAAGCGGTGAGTTTACGGTGGCAATTACTGCAAAGGACATTGCACAATCTAATTTCCGTTTTGATTGTCAAGAAGAAGTACTATATTTAAACTATTAACTGGATTTTACGGGAATCAGAAAACAACCCACCATTTCGGCGGGTTGTTTGTTTCAGGAGCTGGGGATCAGGGATTCGAACCCCAATTTCCACGTCCAGAGCGTGGCGTGCTGCCGTTGCACCAATCCCCAATACGGCGGGTATTTTACCACTAAATAAAGAAAAGTCCCCCTTTTCAGGAGGACTTCTTTCTTCTTTCCTTTGCAGTCAGTTTTCGGTGGCAGTTGGAGCAGAGAATGATGCAGAGAGCAATTTCGACTTCGATCCGTCCAATTACCCAAAGATTTATCTCTCCAGTTAAATTCTTCTACCTCTTTTGGCAGCTCGCAGAAACGCATACTTTTCCAGCGGGCGGTATTGTATCTGCGAGGCTGGACCAATCAGGGGACTTATTTGCGCGCCGCGCGGCGCGTGTTATCTTCCATGTCCAGCAGGATCAGGATGCCCTTCGAGATCGCTTGCAACCCGAAGAAGTAGAAAAGACCGGGCAACGGCTGTAGAAAATACGGAGCGAAGATATTGAGCACGGTCAGGAACGTTGCTCCCTTGTCAACGTAAAGGCCACTCCAATACTGCCCAAGAAATAGCAGGATCGAAAACAGCCACGCCAAAACGTAGACAGTCAAGATGACCCATGCCAGGATATCCGCCCAGCGTGACAGGCGCAGGACTGCATCACGGTCGAAATACGTCCCCAAGAAGCTCGCTTGCTTTTCGTTTGATTCACTCATAATAGCCTCCATGCTGAATTATACTTTGCCCTTTGTTATAATTATAAGGATGACCTCACCCGACGCGAAAATGTTCCCGAAAAGCGCGGCGGGCTGAGGTCCGGAATGAATCGTAGGATCCACACAAAGGGAATTCATGACTACCGAAGAAACCAAACCCACAGACTTTATCCGCGAAGCCGTCGCAGAAGACCTGCGCACGGGCCGCTTCAATTATGTCCGCACGCGCCTTCCACCTGAACCCAATGGCTATCTGCATATCGGACACGTCAAAGCATTCATGATCGATTACCTGATCGCGAAGGAAAATAACGGTGAGTTGATCTTGCGCTTTGATGACACCAACCCTACAAAGGAAGAGACCGAATTCGTGGAAGCCATTGAAGAGGATGCCCGCTGGCTCGGCATTGAATGGAAAAAAGTAACATTTGCATCCGATTATTTCGATGAACTGTATGATTGGGCTGTCAGGCTGGTGATGATGGGCAAGGCATATGTGGATGATCAAAGCCCTGAAGAAGTGAGTGCCAACCGCGGCACACTGACCGAGCCTGGCAAAAATTCTCCGTATCGAGACCGCGACCTGGAGGAGAATCTCGATTTATTGGAACGCATGAAGGAGGGCGAGTTCCCTGAAGGTTCACGTGTCCTGCGCGCCAAGATAGACATGGCACATCCCAATATCAACATGCGTGACCCGGTCATGTATCGCATCCTACACGAGCCGCATCACCGCACGGGAAATAAATGGAAGATCTACCCGCTCTACGATTGGTCGCATGGGCAAAACGATTCGATGGAAGGCATCACACATTCCCTGTGTTCGATTGAATATGAAAATCACCGCCCATTGTATGAATGGTTCCTCGATGAGCTTGGTGTATTCAAGCCGCGCCAGATTGAGTTCGCACGCCTGAACCTGAATTACACCGTCATGAGCAAACGCAAACTCAGGCGGCTTGTCGAAGAAAATTATGTGAGTGGCTGGGATGATCCGCGCATGCCCACCCTGCGCGCTCTGCGCCGGCGCGGCTATACTGCAGATGCGATCCTTGAATTCATTCGCCGTGTCGGCGTTGCCAAGAATTACAGCGTGAGCGACGTCTCCCTGCTCGAAGCTTGCGTGCGTGAAGGCCTCAACAAGCATTCGCCTCGCCGCATGGCTGTCATCAAGCCTTTGAAGGTGGTGATTGATAATTATCCCGATGATCTGGTCGAAGAGATGGATGCGATCAACAACCCGGAAGACCCGGATGCCGGCACGCGCAAAGTCCCATTTTCAAAGGTACTCTATATCGAACAGGATGATTTCCGCGAGACGCCCCCGCCGAAATACTATCGTCTTTACCCGGGCAATGAAGTCCGTTTGCGCTACGCGTACTTCATCAAGTGCACGCACGTCCTCAAAGATGAAAATGGTGAGGTCATTGAGGTCCACGCAACGTACGATCCATCCACGCGCGGCGGCGATGCACCCGATGGTCGCAAAGTGAGGTCCACAATCCATTGGGTATCCGCGGCGCATGCGAAGGCAGCGGAAATCCGTATGTATGACCGGCTCTTTACGAAGGAAGATCCTGAGGAGGGCGAGGAAGGATTCCTGGCATGCCTGAATCCGGATTCATTGAAAGTGAGTATGGGCTACGTCGAACCGTCTCTCGCGCAGACGAAACCTGGTGACCGTTTCCAGTTCGAACGCCAGGGATATTTTGCGACCGATATCGACTCGACTGATGACAAACCCGTTTTCAATCTGACAGTCCCGCTGAAGGATACCTGGGCGAAGATAGAAAAGAAATCAAAATAGAATAAACCGTCCCGCAGGTTTCGTCGCGGGAAACAGACGAGTTCGATCAACCTGCGGGACGGACTGCAAAATGAGAACCCATGCCACCGAAACCCTCCAAAAAATTCCAGGATCTGTTACTTAACTTCTCTCAAACTGAAGAGCGCGACGAGCGTCACAAGATCGAAGAGACTCTCTGGGCCGACTATGGTGCAGAGTACGCAGTCTTTGTTCTGGATATGTCAGGCTTCTCATTGCTTACACGCAAACATGGGATCGTCCACTACCTTTCGATGGTGCGGCGCATGCAATTGACCACTGAACCCATTGTCAAATCTTTTGGTGGATTTATGATCAAATACGAAGCGGACAACTGCTTCGCGGTCTTTCCAGATCCCCTCTCCGCGGTCAATGCGGCTATCGCCATGCAACATGCGTTCACCGCTGAAAATTTGGTGACGTCGGAAGATCTCGATATTCACATCTCCTGTGGAATTGACTACGGGAAAATATTAATTATCGGTCACGAAGATTGTTTTGGGGAGCCAGTAAACCGTGCCTCCAAAATAGGAGAAGACCTGGCCGCGGCGGGCGAAATTTTTGTGACAAAGGAAGCCATGGACATGATCCCGCCCGAAGCGGGTATCAACTTCCGTGAGATGAGTGTTTCGATCTCAGGCATTGTCATTCCGGCATATGCAATCGAGTATCGGAGAGAGTGATCACAATCATCAAAACAGGGGAATACCAGTTCATGAAATCTGTTGTAAAATAATCAGAAGGAAACACTAGTGCCAGAAATTTCGCGCTTCTTCGGAATCATCATTACAATGTATTTCAGTGATCATCAGCCGCCGCATTTTCATGTTCGCTATGGTGATTTCAAGGCGCAGATCAGCATTGACTCTATATCCATTCTGCGTGGTAATTTACCGCCGCGAGTTTTTGGTCTTGTAGCAGAATGGGCATTGGTTCACAGAGATGAATTGCAGGATAACTGGAAATTAGTACAAAACGAGACTCTTCCAAACAAGATTGACCCCTTGGAGTAAATATCATGTTGAAAGATATTGTAAAAGTCAAACCTTTAAGAGATTTTCACTTACACCTAGAATTTGAAGATGGTGTAAAAGGTGACGTGGACATCCGCAAACTGATCAAATTCAAAGGCGTCTTTGAGCCGCTTAAAGACAAAGCCATTTTCACCAAAGTGAAGGTCAACCCGGAATGGGGAACTATCTTCTGGCCCAATGGTGCAGACCTTGACCCAGATGTGTTGTATAGTATGGTAACAGGTGAGGAAATTTCAGAAATATCCACCGTCGCAAAATAGTGATCCAAGATCATTGCTACCACTGCACATAATACGCAGGCCATCCTCATCGGATGGCCTGTTTGATTCTTTTGTTATCCCTCACCTTCCTGCGAAGGGGTTGAACCTGATCCTATTACAAGAATCTGATCAGGAGCAGGATAAGGACTATCACCAGCAACACATGGACAAGATTTCCTCCGCGCCGCCACCTGCCTCCCCTCCCAGCAAAGGCGCCGAGCAGCCACAACAGCAACAGAATGATGATGAGCGTCTCAAGCGTCATGGGATTTCTCCTTTCCCTCAGGCAGAAACTGTTTTCGAGCTCATGGCCTGAAGATAGATTCATTTACAGCATCTTGCTATGCTTAACGTGACTCATCTTCGGTTGTTACGAAGCCATGACATAGCGAACACTTCCGCCAGCTGCAAGACTTTCCCTGTAAAGCCACTGTGCAAGGACCATGCAAGAATCTACATCTTCTCTAAAATCCCAATTGCTTTCTCCAATCTCTCCAACACTTTCTCTTTTCCGATGATCTCCATGCTCTCGAATAACGGCGGGCTGATCTTTTGCCCTGTCACGGCGACGCGCAGGATGCCAAAGACCTGACTGGCACTGAAGCCCGATTTCTCAACGTAGCCGCGCATCGGCGGTTCAGCCGTTTCATGCGAAATGTCAGGCAAGGAGGCAAGAATTTCATAACTCTTACGCGCGATCTGAGCAGACTGCCGCGCGTCGAGTCCCTTTGCAATGAGGTCTTCAGGATTCGGCTCTACCCTCTCTTTGAAAAAGAAACTTGCAAACGCGAGCGAATCATCCAGCGTGACGAGCCGCTCGCGGATGAGCGGAGTCACTTTGAGCAGGGTATCGTTGTCCACTTCGAGTCCGGCGTCGATGAAATAAGGCTTGATGCGCCGCGCCAGGTCTTCAGTCGTGAGAAGACGGATATGTGCTCCATTGAAGTGATCCAGCTTTTGAAAGTTGATCGCGGCAGGGGATGGAGTCAGATTATCTATGCTGAATCTCTCCAGCATCTGATCGAGCGTCATCACGTCATCTTCTGCGACGCCCCAGCCCATTAGAGCGATCCAGTTCAATACGCCTTCAGGTATGTAGCCCAAACCATTCAGGTCAGCCACAAAAATGGAATGGCCATCTTTCATGGCGGCCGCAGTGTCGCGCTTGCTCATTTTTCCCTTGCCGCTTGGTTTGAGGAAGATAGAAGGATGTACCCAAACAGGTTCCGCCCAATCAAAAGCCCGCACGATCTGTACGTGCAGTGGAAAGGTTGGTAACCACTCAGCGCTTCGCAGCACATGGGTGATCTGCATCTCATGATCATCTACAATGGCGGCGAGATGATATGTGGGAAAGCCGTCAGATTTCAGTAACACAATATCATCGAGATATTTATTTTCTGTGACGATATCGCCGCGCACATGATCATGTGTGGTGGTTGTCCCTTCATATGGCATCTTGAAACGGATGACATACTTTTCACCGGCAGCAATGCGCCGAGCCGCTTCATCAGGATCAAGCCGACGACAGAGGCCGTCATAACGGACTCGATCTACCTTGCGCGCTTCCTGCTCCTTCCGCATCTGATCGAGTCGCTCTGGCGTGCAGAAACAAGGATAGGCATTTCCTTTTTGAACGAGCAAATTTGCATAATACTGATAGATCTCACGGCGCTCTGTTTGGCGATAGGGACCGTATGCGCCTCCATGCACCGGGCTTTCATCCGGCGTTAGACCTAGCCAATCCAGGCTGCGCATGATCTCTTCTTCAGCGCCAGGCACAAACCGTTTTTGATCGGTATCTTCGAGCCGCAAAATAAATCGCCCGCCTGTCTGGCGAGCGACCAGGTAGGCAAAGAGGGCGTTGCGTGCATTAGCGAGATGAAATCTTCCAGTCGGCGAGGGAGCCAAACGAGTACGTGCAGGTTTCAATATAAGGATCCTCCATACTATATTGCCACTGAGACACGGGGGCACGGAGATTTAATTTTCTCCGTGTCTCGGTGACTCTGGGGCTAGAATTCCAATTGCCTGTTCCGCATGGCGACGCTTTCTACAAGGCCAATGCCAAGCATGAGCGATGTAAGGCCACTGCCGCCATAACTGATGAAGGGCAGTGGCAACCCAGATACCGGCACAATGTTAAGATTCACGCCAATATTGACCACACCCTGGAAAAAGATCAAG